>NZ_VMMJ01000016.1:0-138439 GCF_013277145.1 Streptococcus sp. 3705
CAACCTCAAAAAAGTGTTTTGAGCTGACTTCGTCAGTTCTATCCACAACCTCAAAACAGTGTTTTGAGCTGACTTCGTCAGTTCCATCTACAACATTAAAACAGTGTTTTGAGCAGCCTGCGGCTACTTTCCTAGTTTGCTCTTTGATTTTCATTGGGTATTACTCCATTTTCTTCTGAAATGGAGTTGTTACCCAGTCTATGTTATTGAAAATACTCTAAAACTTCTATGGGTTTGTGGGCGATATAATCAGGCTGATAGTTTAGTAGATCTGCTTGCTCTCCAAATCCCCAAGTGACGGCTAATTTCTGAATGCCTGTTTCTTGAGCTCCAAGCATATCAAACTTGGTATCTCCGATGATGATGGCTTGTTCTGGCGCTAGTTGATGTATCTGCAAGGCTTGGCGAATGACATCGGCCTTATGGGGTGCTTCAGGGCTGGAACCATAAATGCCATCAAAGAAATGATAGATGCCCAAGTTTTTAGTCATATCCTGAGCGGTTGGAGTATTCTTTGTAGTGGTGATGTAGAGTGGATAACTGCTCGATAACTTCTCAAGCAAGTCTACAATCTGAGGAAAGAGTTGAGCTTCATAGATGCCTTTTTCCTTATAGTAAGAACGGTAAATTTGCACAGCCTCAGAAATTTGTTCTTTAGGCAGACAGGTCGCAAAACTACTTTCGAGGGGCGGTCCCATAAAACCACGAATCGTTTTGGCATCAGGGCTAGGCACCCCGAGCTCCTTAAAGGTATGGGTAAAGGCATTGTGAATCCCGATAGAACTGTCAACGAGGGTTCCATCCAGATCGAAAAAAATCGCTGTGATAGAGGTCATGGTTTCTCCTATTTGATAAGCTTATTCTCCGAAAATTTCTTTTTGGAGGCGACGACCAGTAGGTGTGGCAGCGAGTCCACCTTCAGCTGTTTCACGAAAGGCAGTTGGCATGCTTGCTCCTACTTGGTACATGGCATCGATAACCTCATCCACAGGAATTTTAGATTCGATACCTGCCAGGGCCATGTCTGCTGCGATAAAGGCAAAGCTGGCTCCCATGGCATTGCGTTTGACACAAGGAACTTCGACCAAACCGGCAACAGGGTCACAGATGAGGCCTAGCATATTTTTAATGACAAAGGCAATGGCCTGACTGGCCTGATAAGGTGTCCCACCAGCAGCTAGAGTCAAGGCTGCAGCACTCATAGCAGAGGCCGAACCAACCTCGGCCTGACAGCCACCTTCAGCACCCGAGATAGAGGCGTTGTTTGCGATGACTAGTCCAAAGGCACCGGCAGCAAAGAGGAAATCCAGCTGTTGCTCGTGGCTGAGGTCTAATTTTTCAATAGCAGCAGTGAGAACGGAAGGCAGACAGCCAGCACTTCCAGCGGTCGGAGTGGCACAAACCAAGCCCATTTTAGCATTGTGTTCATTGACTGCGATAGCATTTCGGGCAGCTGAGAGTATCGTATAATCTGACAGAGTTTTTCCGTTTTTGATGTAGTGATCCAATTTGGCAGCATCTCCACCTGTCAGACCACTACGAGATTTATTTTCATTGAGGCCAAGTTGGACAGAGGCTTTCATGACTTCCAGATTGCGTTCCATGAGAAGGAGGACTTCTTCACGTTCGCGACCTGTCAATTCAAACTCTGTTGTAATCATGAGTTCTGCAACATTTCCTTGAAAGTCCAGATCTGCTTGCTCGACCAATTCTTTGATAGAATAAAACATGCTTCCTCCTATTTAAAGAAATTGACATTGTGGAGATGAGGGATTTTTCGAATTTCTTCGATGGCATCATCACAGTTGCGACTGTCAACTTCGATAATCATAATGGCTTTTTCACCAGCTTTTTCACGAGTAACGTTCATCTGGGCGATATTGATACCATAGCGAGAAAGGGCCTCTGTTACGAGGGCAATCATTCCTGGAATATCTTGATGAACAATGATGATAGTCGGTGTATTCATATTAAGAGAGACGGCAAAGCCATTGAGTTCGGTTACCTGAATATTTCCTCCACCGATAGAAATACCAGTCACACTGATGGTCTTGTGCGCATTTTTAACGGTAATTTTAGTGGTGTTGGGGTGAGGAGCATTGCTGTCTTTCTGAATTGTCCAGACAATCTTGATACCACGTTTGTGGGCAATCTCCAGACTATTTGGGATTTCAGGATCATCTGTATCCATGCCTAAAATACCTGCAACAAGGGCTAGGTCTGTCCCGTGGCCACGATAGGTCTTGGCAAATGAGTTAAATAGTTGGAATTCGACTTCTGTCGGAGTATCATCAAAAATGGAAGAGACAATCTTCCCAATACGAACAGCACCAGCTGTATGGCTACTAGATGGGCCAATCATAACTGGTCCGATGATATCAAAGACAGATTGAAAACGAAGTGATTTCATCAGTTTCCCCTTATAAAAATTCTTATCTCTATTATATCAAAGAATAAAGGTCTTGACTTTAATTGTGGATGAAAACCTTTCTAATACCTTAAATAGCATAAAAATAGTATCTTTTATGACAAAAAACACCTTATTTAGGGAAATAAAAAATAATTTTGTAATATTTCTACATAAAAGTGTCAAGAAACAGTAATATTTAAAGGGTATGATAGAAGTATAGAAAGAAGGAGAATTTTCAAATATGAAATCAACAACTAAAAAGATTAAAACAACTCTTGCAGGAGTAGCTGCCTTGTTTGCAGTATTTGCTCCATCATTTGTATCTGCTCAAGAATCATCAACTTACACAGTTAAAGAAGGTGATACACTTTCAGAAATCGCTGAAACTCACAACACAACAGTTGAAAAATTGGCAGAAAACAACCACATTGATAACATTCATTTGATTTATGTTGGTCAAGAGTTGGTTATCGATGGTCCTGTAGCGCCAGCAGCACCAGCTTCAACGACTTATGAAGCTCCAGCTGCCCAAGATGAGGCTGTTTCAGCCACCGTGGCAGAAACTACAGAGGTAGAGGAGGAAACTCCAGTAGCAAGCGAAACAGTAGCAGAAGAAATTGTTGCTTCAACTGTAAGCGGATCTGAAGCAGAAGCCAAAGAATGGATCGCTCAGAAAGAATCAGGCGGTAGCTACACAGCTACAAACGGACGTTATATCGGACGTTACCAATTGACAGATTCATACTTGAACGGTGACTACTCAGCTGAAAACCAAGAACGTGTAGCAGATGCCTATGTTGCAGGACGTTACGGTTCATGGACAGCCGCTAAAAACTTCTGGCTTAACAATGGCTGGTATTAAGAACTGACGAACAGAATAATATGAAAAGGTCGAGGAAATCCCTCGACTTTTTTATATTTCCTTCGGTTGAGAATAGATCTCTACTTCTTTTTTGAGATGAGACAGCATAGAAGTTTCCTCGGTCAGCTCCAGAAGTGAGAAACCTTTTTGGATAAGTCTAGCGTCATCCCTACAAATCCCGATACGGACATAGCAGATAGCAAGTCTATCGTAGTGCTTCTTTTTCTTGGCATCCTCTAGTAAAGTATAGCAGATTTGTTGACACATGTTTTTGTCTTGATGGTATAAGTAAATGGTGGACAGATTGAGTAGGATTGCCATTCGTAAGTCATATAAATGTTGGTAGTTTTTATAGACTTCCAAGCGTTGCAAGATTTTTCCAGTAATGAGATGGAGGTGATCAATGGGAAAGCTGAAAAGGATGGTATTGAGGATTTTTAGGTCATTTTCATACCATGTATCTTGTTTTTCAATTTTTTCCCAAAGTTTTTTGACAGTCTGTTTCACTTGGTCTGACAGTTGCTCTGTACCATGTTGACGGATATGAATGACAATTTCCAGCATATCCCTTATTTCTTCTATAGGCAGGTCGTGGTGGGTCTTGAGATAGTCTTGGCATGTTTCAAAAAAATGAACTAGACTATTACTACCAATGATGGAAGTCATATTGAGATAAGTTTGCATGATTTCTGTTCGTTGGCTCGGTTGATAGAGATGGCAGATGTAGTCAAACTCTTCAAAACTCATATTGATTTGCCGGAGAAGAAATTCCATGTTTTCATATTTGGGAGTTGCTTTGCCACTTTCAATCTTTGATAGGCTAGTTCTTGAAAGGACATCTCCGCAGACCTCTTCTTGAGTCAAGCCTTTTGACTCACGTATTTCTTTATAGATATTTCCGAAATCATAACGCATAATTTTCTCCTTTTCGTGAAAAAAGTTAACAAATAATAAAATCCAATTAAAAATATTGTATCATAGTAACAGAAATAGTAAAAAAGAAAACTAAAATAGTGTGTGAAAAAAGTTAACTAATTTTAAAATAGAGTAAAGAAGAGGTATACTATAGATACGAAATACAGATAGGAGGGAAAGAGTATGAATAAAAAAGTTTTTCGTTTTTTAGTTATTCTTGCTTTCTTATTCAGCATTGCTACGGTTTTCCCATGGAACTGGCCGATATAATGCGCTAGTTGTAAAAATGAAAGGAAGGTGAGTCCAATGGATAATTTTTAAATAATTTATAATAGGGGAACTAAAATTATATTTTTAAATTAGTTTTATGGCAATTGAATAGAATAACCGATAGACTGGAGGTAGAAAGATGTTTAATAGATTGAGTAAAAGTTTAAGTTTGTTGATGATTATTACGATGTTGAGCGCAGTGTCAATACCTAGCTTTGTGGCTTATGCGGATGACAATTCATCACCTAGTATTCAATTGACTTCCGAAGAAAGAGAAATAGCATCTGAATTTCGTTATTTATTTGAAATTGCTAGTTACTTGGATGAAAATGGTAATCGAGTGATTGATATGGATGCTTTACAACAGACTTATGGTAAAGAACAAGCTCCTTATATAGCGGAGGGAATTCGAATATTATCGGATCCAAAGGAAACAGATATAGTTCTGCAGAATATGAAGTCTGATTTTTATTCTAGGAGTTGGATGAGTTGTATGCTGGACTCCACTATAGACTTTTTGGGAATAAATTTATTAACAGATATATTCGGTGGAGGTCTGGGAGGGCTATCAGGACTTATTCAAAAGAAAGCGTGGCCAAAGATTGCAAAATTGGTATTAAAATCTACCGTAAAAACTTCTGGTGTGGCAATTGCAGCTACTTTGTCATGGTATAGTTTAAAATGTTTAAACCAATAAAATATACAGTAACGGTTTTCACTATCTTAGCCTATATTATTTGGTTTTGGATGAGGATGAAATTAACTGATTTAATTGGACTTTTTATTGTAACACTGATGATTGAAAATTTTATTTTTTATTTTTTCAATGATAAAAAGAAAAAATAGGAATTTCTCTTGTTTACTAAAGTTAATAATCTAAATTTACCTCATCTCAATTAGCTAAATTTAATGTAGCTGTTGTTGTAGCAGGAGTAGCATTAAATGCTATCTCTTGTTAGGGGACTTAGTTCGCATATAGTAGGAAAAGTATTTTATAGTAGATTGAATTAGGAAGAGACAACGTAATTAAGATATTTGAGTCTGGGACAAAAGTCTAACCTTAAATATAAAAAGCGAACAAAAACAAGTTATATGGCACTCATAATTCTATTTTGTTCGTTTTTTTGTCTAATCTATCGATTTTAAAAACTTATAATAAAGAATTCGTAAAATCAAAATCTTTTTGTCCCAGACTCGTCTTGTTCTAACCTCAATATACTATAATATAAGTCGTCTCTACCCTATGTTGATTAGATTAAGTCGTGAATCAGGAGGTTAAGTGATGAACTACAATGTAAAATATCTCTTATCAGGAATATTTATTATAGTCTTTATAGGTTTTCTAGTCTGGATGCGTTATTTTAATCAGAAGAAGGAAGAAGCGCATTCGGATGTGTCTTTTGAAGCGAGGTTAGATAGTGAGGTCAAGACCTTATATAAACAACTAGGATTGGGTGAGGAACCTAACTATTTCTTAGCTTATCGCTACTTACACCCTTGGTTTAATCTAGCGATTTTACCACCAACAGTTGAAATTTTCTTAACTAAAATAGCGCTGGTGATGGTAACTCCAGATGAACTACTGATAAGAAATATTGGGAATGGGATGACTTTCACAAGTGAGCATCATCGTGATTTGCGACAAGGACTTATCCGCATTCCAAAATCAGAGATAAAAGAATTTGAGATTCGCAACTGGAAAAGAGTTTTTATATTTGGCGATTTTTTGACAATTAAAACAAGCCAACATAGCTATTATTTGCAGGTTAGAGATGATGGACTTCAAAAAGGAAGTCTTTCTACCAAACACTTCTCCGACTTGAAACGACAAGATTTTCTCGGATTATTGACAGATAAACGGACATTTTGATAGACGATTGCTCAAAAAACTAACCTCTAAACATTCAAAAACCACACAGTGTTTTCAGCCTTGAACACAATTAAGCTGAGAGAATCACTGTGTGGCTTTATTGGAAAGTTAGTTTTTCCCAGTTTCGTCTCTTCACGGGAGGTATCTCTATGAAAAAAATCAGTCATCTTTGTATGCTCCTGCTCTTGCTGTGTACTACGTTTTTTGTCTTGAATGTAAATGTTACACGAGAAATAGTGCGGATTCAGGAGATGGGCAAGACAACTTATTCATTTGACTTGTACTTGAAAGATGTCACTAAACCGACAGAAACGATTCTCCAATTTTTTGAAGAGGTTGCAAGCCAAGACAAGGTCTCTATTATCAAAGTAGATAATGGCGATGAGGTCGTCAAGGCTGGTGTTTTTGATAAGGAAACCTTCCCCTATCAGGAGTTCGGTCTGACTTCTCTTGATTTTTCAAAGAATGAGAAGGGAGTCTACAGCAACCAGGATCTTCCCAATAATCTAGGAACCATTCCCACCTTTTTAAAGGTGAAACTCATTCGACTCCAGACCTTCCAATCCTATATTGAGGATAAATCCCATACTGTAAATGGACGCTACATGATTACCTCCAGCAAAGAGATAGATCGCGATACCATTCTACAAAAGTGGAGTGATTTTTTCCAGATAGATAAGACGATTTTATTAGAACCCACTTACCGAAGTCAGGTTGGAGTGCTAAATCAAGAGTTGTTACTATCTATCATTATCTTTATCTTGGCAATCTTGCTTGTGATTTTAATGACAGTTTATCAGCCGATGATGGAGATGAAACGAGTGGGGGTTCAAAAGTTACTTGGTTTTCAAAGCAGGGCGATTTTAGCTGGTTTTGTAAAGACTAATTTTTATCTTCTCTTGGGTGGAAGTCTTGTCATTGACTTGGGACTATTTTTAGTGCTGGACTACAGGCCAAAACTTTTGTTTCCAAGTTTACTCTTATCCCAATTTCTGCTTTTACAGTTGTATTTGTTCATCAGTTGGCTGACCTACCTGATGATTCAGAAAATGACAGTCAGTTCCATGTTGAAAGGTTTTTCATCTGTCAAACTTGGTCTCATCTTCAATTATGTGATGAAAATAGGGACAACTATTTTACTGACGGCCTTACTGATTGGGGTGGGGAGAAGTCTAGAACAGCAAAACAAAGAGCTTGCTTATCAGCAACAGTGGGTAAGTCAAGGTAATTACCTGACCTTAGAAACCTTCAAACTCAATGATAATCTGTGGCAAGAAGAGCTAGCAGGGTCAGGGAAATCTACAGATTATTTCTATCGATTTTATCAGGATTTGGTAGAAAAAACGCAGGCGGGCTATGTGCAGAGTAGCAGTCTTCCTGTAAAAAATTTTGTCCAATCAGAACAGATTCAGCAATATCAGTTAACAGATACGGTGGATGTTTACTATGCCAATCGCAATTTTCTAAAGAGCAAGGGATTCAAGCTACCAGATACCGGTATTAAAAAAGTTATTTTGATGCCAGCAAGTACGAAAGGTGAAGAAGATAAAAATCAGCTCTTGGGGAAGTTAATTGCCTTTCATTCGATGAAGTATGAAGAGCAGCAAAAACGAACGATAGAGGAGATGGATGTCGAGATTGCCTATTATGAAGGAGATTGGTCATTTTTCCCATATAGTGATAAGCGAAAGGAAAATCTCTCCAATCCAATTATTAGCTTGGTCAATGATTCTGATATGATGTGGGATGAGAAAGCCTCCCTGTCAACAACTGGCTTAAATAATCCGATTAAAATTGAAAATACGGTTCAACATCAAAAAGAGATTACAGAGTTAGTTGAGAAATTGTCAGATGGAAATTATTTAAAATTTTCATCTATTCAAGCCATTCAACAAGAGAAAGTGGATTCTTATCGGGATTCTGTTCGTAATTTTAACGTTCTTTTTGCCTTATTTGCTCTTCTCAGTATGATTGTCTCCTACTTTTTACTCGTTACTACTTTCTTGTTGAAGCGCAGGGATATCATTACCAAGAAGTTTATGGGGTGGAAACTGGTCGATCGCTACCGTCCTCTCCTCGTTCTGCTCTTGCTGGGCTATAGTCTCCCTCTTCTAGTATTGATTTTCTTTGCCCATGCGTTCTTGCCACTTCTGCTGTTTGCAGGCTTTACATGTCTGGATATACTATTTGTGTTAGCCTTGGCTTCTAGGATGGAGAAAAGAAGTCTAGTAGAATTATTGAAAGGGGGCATCTTATGATTGAGTTGGAAAATATTACCAAAGTCATTGGGGGAAAAGTGATTTTGGATAACTTGTCTCTCAGGATTGATCAGGGGGATTTGGTAGCCATTGTTGGTAAGAGTGGTAGTGGTAAGTCGACCTTGTTAAATTTATTAGGTTTGATAGATGGTGATTATAGCGGACGGTATGAGATTTTTGGTCAGACAAATCTAGCGGTCAATTCTGCTAAGTCGCAAACAATAATCCGTGAACATATCTCTTATCTGTTTCAAAATTTTGCCCTGATTGATGATGAAACGGTCGAGTACAATCTTATGCTGGCACTGAAATATGTGAAATTGTCCAAGAAAGACAAGCTCAAAAAGGTGGAAGAGATTTTAGAGAGAGTAGGTTTGTCAGCTACTTTGCATCAAAAGGTCTCCGAGTTGTCTGGTGGCGAACAACAACGAATTGCAGTTGCTAGAGCCATCTTAAAACCCAGCCAGCTGATTTTAGCCGATGAACCAACAGGTTCGCTGGACCCTGAAAATAGAGATTTGGTCTTGAAGTTTCTCTTAGAGATGAATCGAGAGGGGAAAACAGTCATTATTGTGACCCACGATGCTTATGTAGCCCAACAATGTCATCGTATCATTGAATTGGGCGAGGGAAAATGAGTTCGTTCAGCTCCTTTTGACTGACTGAATACTCATATTTTCCAAAGAGAAATAGCATAAATACGCCTAGAAATGACATTTTTATGTAGTATTTCTAGGTTTTTTTGTTTTAAACTGAAAAAATTTTCAATTTAGGCTTGACAAACGATGAGGATAGTAGTATTATTTATACAACTAAAAAGAATAAACATAAAGGAGGCTTTGTTATGAATAAGATGAAGAAGGTGTTGATGACGATGTTTGGTTTAGTGATGCTCCCCCTACTATTTGCTTGTAGTAACAATCAATCGGCTGGAATTGAAGCTATCAAGTCTAAAGGAAAATTGGTTGTAGCCCTCAATCCGGATTTTGCTCCATTTGAATACCAAAAAGTGGTTGATGGGAAAAATCAGATTGTGGGTTCAGATATCGAATTAGCTAAGGCTATCGCAACAGAACTAGGTGTCGAATTGGAACTATCTCCTATGAGTTTTGATAATGTATTGGCTAGTGTTCAATCAGGAAAAGCCGACCTTGCCATATCTGGTGTTTCTAAGACAGACGAACGGAGCAAGGTGTTTGACTTTTCAATTCCCTACTATACTGCAAAAAATAAGCTCATTGTCAAAAAATCTGACTTGGCCACTTATCAGTCTGTAAATGACTTGGCGCAGAAAAAGGTCGGAGTGCAGAAAGGTTCGATTCAAGAGACGATGGCGAAAGACCTGCTACAAAATTCTTCCCTCGTATCTCTGCCTAAAAATGGGAATTTAATCACAGATTTAAAATCAGGGCAAGTGGATGCAGTTATCTTTGAAGAACCTGTTGCCAAGGGATTTGTGGAAAATAATCCTGATTTAGCAATTGCTGAAATTGAGTTTAATCAAGAAAAGGATGATTCCTACGCGGTCGCCATGAAAAAAGATAGCAAGGAATTGAAAGAGGCAGTCGATAAAACCATTCAAAAATTGAAGGAGTCTGGGGAATTAGACAAACTCATTGAGGATGCATTTAAAGCATCCATTGAAAAATAGAAAGAAGGAAAAGAACATGAGTAAAGAAAAAGTAATTTTGGCCTATTCTGGCGGTTTAGACACATCAGTTGCTATTACCTGGTTGAAGAAAGACTATGATGTTGTTGCAGTTTGTATGGATGTGGGTGAAGGGAAAGACTTAGATTTCATCCATGATAAGGCTCTTCAGGTTGGGGCAGTCGAATCTTATGTCATTGATGTTAAGGACGAATTTGCTACAGATTATGTGCTAGTGGCTCTTCAGTCACATGCCTACTATGAACAAAAGTATCCCTTGGTATCTGCCTTGAGCCGCCCTCTCATTTCTAAAAAATTGGTTGAAATAGCGCATCAGACAGGAGCGACTACAATTGCTCATGGTTGTACAGGCAAGGGGAATGACCAAGTACGTTTTGAAGTATCGATTGCAGCCTTGGATCCCAATTTAAAAGTGATTGCACCAGTTCGTGAATGGAAATGGTCTCGGGAGGAAGAAATTCATTATGCCAAGGAAAATGGGGTGCCTGTTCCTGCTGACCTTGACAATCCCTACTCTGTCGACCAAAATCTTTGGGGACGTGCCAATGAGTGTGGTATTTTGGAAAATCCATGGAATCAGGCTCCAGAAGAAGCCTTTGGCATCACAACTTCTCCAGAGCAAGCTCCAGATATGCCAGAATACATTGATATTGAGTTTAGTGAAGGTGTCCCTGTTTCCCTCAATGGAGAAGTGTTAAAATTGGCAGATTTGATTCAAAAACTCAATGAAATAGCTGGAAAACATGGGGTCGGACGGATTGATCACGTGGAAAATCGTTTGGTTGGGATTAAATCAAGAGAAATCTATGAGTGTCCAGGCGCAGTGGCCTTGCTGACAGCTCATAAGGAAATTGAGGACTTGACGCTTGTGAGAGAAGTGGCTCATTTTAAACCAATCATAGAAAATGAATTATCAAATCTCATTTATAATGCTTTGTGGTTTAGTCCGGCTACGCAAGCCTTGATTGCTTATATTAAAGAGACCCAAAAAGTTGTCAATGGAACTGCAAAAGTCAAACTGTATAAGGGGAGCGCTCAGGTCGTGGCTCGGAAATCACCAAATTCTCTTTACGATGAAAATTTGGCGACTTATACTAGTGCAGATACCTTTGACCAAGATGCGGCTGTTGGCTTTATTAAGTTGTGGGGACTTCCAACCAAGGTTCATTCTGAGGTTCAAAAAAGCGCCAAATAGGGCGATTGGATAGAGAGGTGGATGTGATATGGCTAAGAATACAAAATTATGGGGTGGTCGCTTTGAAGGTACTGTCGAAGACTGGGTAGAGCGCTTTGGTGCGAGTATATCTTTTGACCAGAAATTAGCTAAATTTGATGTGATTGGTTCCTTAGCCCACGTTCAGATGTTGGGTCAGACGGGCATTTTGAGTTTGGAGGAGTCAGAAAAGATCCAAGCAGGCTTGAAAGAGCTCTTAGAAGAGCTAGAGGAAGGACAACTTGATTTTGATATTGCAAACGAAGATATTCATATGAATATGGAAGTGTTGCTGACAGAAAAAATTGGTTCCCTTGCAGGGAAGTTACACACAGCTCGTTCTCGAAATGACCAAGTTGCGACAGATATGCACTTGTATCTCAAGGAGCAACTAGGCCATGTCCTAGATAAACTGGCCCATCTCAAGGGTGTTTTATTAGATTTGGCGGAAAATCATGTGGAGACGATCATGCCGGGCTATACCCATCTGCAACATGCCCAGCCTATTAGTTTTGCCCACCATCTGATGGCTTACTACAATATGTTTCAGAGAGACAGTGAACGTTTTGAATTTAACCAGAAGCATACAGACCTATGCCCTCTAGGTGCAGCAGCTTTGGCAGGGACGACTTTCCCCATTGATCGCCAATTGTCTAGCGATTTGTTAGAGTTTAAGCAACCTTATACAAATTCTTTGGATGCTGTTAGTGACCGCGATTTTATCTTAGAATTTCTGTCTAATGCCAGCATACTCATGATGCATATGAGCCGTTTTTGCGAAGAAATGATCAATTGGTGTAGTTTTGAGTACCAATTCATTACCTTGTCAGATACGTTTACAACAGGTTCCTCTATTATGCCACAAAAGAAAAATTCAGATATGGCTGAGTTGATTCGAGGAAAGACTGGTAGAGTTTATGGGAATCTGTTTGGACTATTGACAGTCATGAAGTCCTTGCCCTTAGCTTATAATAAGGATCTGCAAGAGGATAAGGAAGGAATGTTTGATACGGTCGAAACGATTTTAAATTCCCTCGATGTATTGGCAGGTATGTTATCTAGCTTGCAGGTAAACAAGGAAAAAATGCAAGAGTCGACAGAGAAGGACTTTTCAAATGCAACTGAGTTGGCAGATTATTTGGCAGGGAAAGGCTTGCCATTTAGAGAGGCTCATGAGGTTGTGGGAAGATTAGTGTTAGACTCTATCAAGTCTGCTAAAAATATTCAAGACTGGACTTTGGAGGAATTGCAAACCTATCATTCCCTCATTGCTGAGGATATTTATGTCTACTTGCAACCTAAAACTGCGGTTCAAAGACGAAATTCCTTGGGAGGTACAGGATTTGACCAAGTCAAATACCAGATAGAACAAGCTAAGAAAGCGAATGAAGCTAGAAAGTGATAGATTGATAGGTTCAGAATAAGAGGTGGTAACTTCTAAAACTAACTTCCAGTTTCCCCCAACCTAGCTTTTAGTATGAGAAAAACGCGTGAAATTAGTGGAAATCCGTATTAGACTAACTTCCGCTGGTTTTCTTTTTCTTGATATATAAGGGTTCAAAAGCGAAAAGACACAGAAAAAAGTGCACGACAAATAGCCCTAAAACAGAGTCGTCTTAGAGTAACTTCCAGTTGCTAGCGTTTAGTTTGAGACTTTTCGCACGAAAAGTCTCAGGCTTAATTCTAGCATAATTCGTCGTCTGAGACTAACTTCCAGTTTTGGGAGAGAGCTGGAAGTTACTTTGAGAAGTTACGCAGAACAAGAGGTTGGTCGATTGACAACCTCTTTCTTGTCTTCTCTAACCAAGCATGTTATAATGAATACTGCTCAAGCGACCTTCAATCGTTAAGCACACACGACCTTCAATCGTGAACTAGTCATTTCGTTTATCTTTTATTACGTCGTTAACTCGAAATGAGATGCAAGCTTAGCTTGTCTGATTTATAACCTCAATCAGTCTCCCAGACTGATTGAGCGAACTCAAGTTATGCCTGCGACTCGTTGCCTAGTCCTAAAAGCAAACGAAAAGACTATACTCGAAGAAATTCTATTGAAAGTCATAGTAAATAGAATTTTGAGGGGTATAAATAAACGAATAGATGGGAGACTTACCATGAGTGATAACTCTAAAACACGTGTTGTTGTGGGGATGAGTGGTGGTGTTGATTCGTCGGTGACGGCTCTTCTTCTCAAGGAGCAGGGCTACGATGTGATCGGTATCTTCATGAAGAACTGGGATGACACAGATGAAAACGGCGTCTGTACGGCGACCGAAGATTACAAGGATGTGGCTGCGGTGGCAGACCAGATTGGCATTCCCTACTACTCTGTCAATTTTGAAAAAGAGTACTGGGACCGCGTTTTTGAGTATTTCCTAGCGGAATACCGTGCAGGGCGCACGCCAAATCCAGACGTTATGTGTAACAAGGAAATCAAGTTCAAGGCCTTTTTGGACTATGCCATGACCTTGGGGGCAGATTATGTTGCGACTGGGCATTATGCTCGAGTAGCGCGTGATGAGGATGGCACTGTTCACATGCTTCGTGGCGTGGACAATGGCAAGGACCAGACCTATTTTCTCAGCCAACTTTCGCAAGAGCAACTTCAAAAAACCATGTTTCCATTGGGACATTTGGAAAAGCCTGAAGTTCGCAGATTAGCAGAAGAAGCAGGCCTTGCGACTGCTAAGAAGAAAGACTCGACAGGAATTTGCTTTATCGGAGAAAAGAACTTTAAAAACTTTCTCAGTAACTACTTGCCAGCTCAGCCTGGTCGCATGATGACTGTGGATGGTCACGATATGGGCGAGCATGCAGGTCTTATGTACTATACGATTGGTCAGCGTGGAGGTCTCGGTATCGGTGGCCAACATGGTGGTGACAATGCCCCTTGGTTCGTTGTCGGAAAAGACCTGAGCAAGAATATCCTCTATGTAGGCCAAGGTTTCTACCATGATTCGCTCATGTCAACCAGCCTAGAAGCCAGTCAAGTCCACTTTACTCGTGAGATGCCAGAGGAATTTACGCTAGAATGCACAGCAAAATTCCGCTACCGTCAGCCTGATTCTAAGGTGACCGTCCATGTCAAAGGAGATAAGGCAGAGGTTATCTTTGCAGAACCGCAACGCGC
This sequence comes from Streptococcus sp. 3705, assembly GCF_013277145.1. Lineage (GTDB taxonomy): Bacteria > Bacillota > Bacilli > Lactobacillales > Streptococcaceae > Streptococcus. The sequence goes on from NZ_VMMJ01000016.1 coordinate 14,598, forward strand.
GATTACACCAGGTCAGGCAGTTGTCTTTTACGATGGCGAAGAATGTCTAGGTGGTGGTTTGATTGACAATGCTTACCGAGATGGACAAGTTTGTCAGTACATTTAGATTGACAAATTTTCTCAATTTGCTACAATAATAAAAGCAATAGAAATGATGGTCAAAGCTCATGGATGTTGCAGGCTTTTTTGTCCTGCACCTCTTTGGAGTTTTGACTGTTTTTGTGTCGTTTAAGGGAAAGGATAGAAATGACTCAACAAGACTTTCGGACAAAAGTAGGCAATACGGTTTTTGGTGTTCGGGCGACAGCTTTGATTGTCCAAAATCGTAAGCTTCTAGTCACCAAAGATAAGGGCAAGTATTACACAATTGGTGGTGCTATCCAAGTCAATGAAAGAACGGAAGACGCGGTAGTCCGCGAAGTGAGGGAAGAACTGAGTGTTAAAGCTCAAGCTGGGCAGCTAGCTTTTGTGGTTGAAAATCATTTTGAACAGGACGGTGTTTCCTATTACAATATCGAGTTTCATTATCTGGTGGACTTGCTTGAAGATGCTCCATTGACCATGCAGGAAGACGAAAAAACGCAGCCTTGTGAGTGGATTGACATAGACAAGATTAAGGGTATCAATCTAGTTCCAGCCTTTCTAAAAACAGCCCTGCCAGATTGGGACGGCCAACTAAGACACATTCATCTTGAGAAATAGGAGAGAAATATGACATATCATTTTACTGAAGAATACGATATTATTGTAATTGGTGCGGGACACGCTGGGGTTGAGGCTTCCTTGGCTGCTAGCCGTATGGGATGCAAGGTCTTGCTTGCGACCATTAACATTGAAATGCTGGCTTTCATGCCTTGTAATCCCTCTATCGGTGGTTCTGCCAAGGGAATTGTCGTGCGTGAAGTTGATGCCCTCGGTGGCGAGATGGCCAAGACCATTGACAAGACTTACATCCAGATGAAGATGCTCAACACTGGGAAAGGTCCTGCCGTTCGTGCCCTTCGTGCGCAGGCTGACAAGGAGCTTTACTCTAAGGAGATGCGCAAGACAGTTGAAAATCAAGAAAATCTGACCCTTCGTCAGACCATGATTGATGAGATTTTGGTGGAAGATGGCAAGGTTGTCGGTGTTCGTACAGCGACTCATCAAGAGTATGCTGCCAAGGCTGTTATCGTGACGACAGGAACAGCCCTCCGTGGGGAAATTATCATCGGAGACCTCAAGTACTCATCAGGTCCTAACCACAGCTTGGCTTCTATTAACCTTGCTGACAATCTCAAGGAATTGGGCCTCGAAATTGGTCGTTTCAAGACAGGAACTCCTCCACGTGTCAAGGCTTCTTCTATCAATTACGATGTGACAGAAATTCAGCCAGGAGACGAAGCTCCTAATCACTTCTCTTACACTTCACGTGATGAGGATTATGTCAAGGATCAGGTGCCATGCTGGTTGACCTATACCAATGGTACCAGTCATGAAATTATCCAAAATAACCTCCACCGTGCGCCTATGTTTACAGGTGTGGTCAAGGGAGTGGGACCTCGTTACTGCCCGTCGATTGAGGATAAGATTGTGCGCTTTGCGGACAAGGAACGTCACCAACTCTTCCTTGAACCAGAAGGGCGCAATACTGAGGAAGTCTATGTTCAAGGACTTTCAACCAGTCTGCCTGAGGATGTCCAGCGTGACTTGGTTCATTCCATCAAAGGTTTGGAAAATGCAGAGATGATGCGAACAGGTTATGCCATCGAGTACGATATGGTCTTGCCTCATCAATTGCGTGCAACTCTGGAAACCAAGAAAATCTCAGGTCTTTTCACTGCTGGTCAGACAAATGGAACGTCAGGTTACGAAGAAGCTGCTGGGCAAGGGATTATCGCAGGTATTAATGCGGCTCTGAAAATCCAAGGCAAGCCTGAGTTGATTTTGAAGCGCAGTGACGGTTATATCGGGGTCATGATTGATGACTTGGTGACCAAGGGAACGATTGAGCCTTATCGCCTTTTGACCAGTCGTGCTGAATACCGCCTCATCCTCCGTCATGACAATGCTGATATGCGTTTGACTGAGATGGGACGTGAGATTGGTCTTGTGGATGATGAACGCTGGGCTCGTTTTGAAATCAAGAAAAATCAATTTGAAAATGAGATGAAACGCCTAGACAGTATCAAACTCAAGCCAGTCAAGGAAACCAATGCCAAGGTTGAGGAGATGGGCTTTAAACCGTTGACCGATGCAGTGACAGCCAAGGAATTCCTTCGCCGTCCAGAAGTTTCTTACCAAGATGTGGTAGCTTTTATAGGACCAGCTGCAGAGGACTTGGATGATAAGATTATCGAATTGATTGAAACAGAAATCAAATACGAAGGCTATATTTCCAAAGCCATGGATCAGGTTGCTAAGATGAAACGCATGGAAGAAAAACGCATTCCAGCCAATATCGATTGGGATGACATTGATTCTATTGCAACCGAAGCTCGTCAGAAGTTCAAACTCATCAATCCAGAAACCATCGGCCAAGCCAGCCGTATTTCGGGAGTAAACCCAGCAGATATTTCTATTTTGATGGTGTATTTGGAAGGTAAAAATCGTAGTATTTCAAAAACTCTTCAAAAATCAAAATGATACGTCGTCGGCTTCGGCTCACCTAACTCAAGTTATGATTTCACCTAGCCTTCTAGTCTGATTTCGATTTTTATTGAGTTTCAATCTCAAAAGAAAGCATAGAGAAAAACAGCTCCGAAAAATCGGGGCTGTTTTGTTGACTTATTCTTCATCTGGTGTGAGGATCATCGGGATGATAATCGGTTCACGTTCTGTATTTTCATAGAGGAAGGGGCGAATAGCGTTGACAATGGCACCATTGACAGATTGCACGCTAGCGTCCTTGTTTTTCAGTGCGATACGAATTGCATTGAAGAGGATGCGTTGGCTTTGGCGAATCAAGTCTCCAGACTCTCTCATATAGACAAAGCCTCGACTGAGGATGTCTGGACCAGATAGAATCATCTGCGACTTGAAGTCAACAGTTGCGACTGCCAGAACGACACCGTCTTCAGATAGATCACGACGATCTTTGAGGACAGCAGCACCGATTTCACCGATACGATTTCCATCGACATAGATGTCTTGGGCGTTGAAATGACCTGCGATACGAGCTGAGTCAGCAGTAAGGGCAAGCACATCACCATTGCTCATGATAAAGATATTGTCCTTCTCAACACCAGTATCCACTGCTAGTCCAGCGTGGACTTTTTGCATGCGGTATTCACCGTGGACAGGCATGAAGTATTTTGGCTTAATCAAGCGGAGCATAAGTTTTTGCTCTTGCTGGCCACCGTGTCCAGATGTATGGATATTGTTAACCTTACCGTGGATAACTTCGACACCAGCTTCTGAAATGATGTTAATCAGCTTGTTGACGCTAGTCGTATTTCCAGGGATTGGACTTGAAGAGAAGATAACGGTATCGCCGGGTTGGAGTTGCACCTGACGGTGGGTTCCGTTGGCGATACGAGAGAGGGCCGCCATAGGCTCACCCTGACTACCTGTACAGAGGATCAGAATTTCTCCTGCAGGGTAGTCTTTGATTTCATTTGGCTCGATAAAGGTTCCCTTAGGAGCTTTTATGTAACCAAGCTCAATTCCGTTGACAATGGCCTTTTCCATCGAACGACCAAAGACTGCAATCTTACGTCCAGTCTTAACAGCGGCTTCTGTTGCTTGCTGGAGACGGAAGATATTTGAGGCAAAGGATGCAAAGATGATACGTCCCTCTATGCCTTGGATAATCTTCATGATGGACTGGCCAACGACTTTTTCAGAGTTGGTAAAGGTTGGCACTTCCGCATTTGTTGAGTCAGACAGGAGACAGAGCACGCCTTCTTCACCAAGCGCAGCCATACGGTGCAAATCTGCTGGTTCACCAACTGGTGTTAAGTCAAACTTGAAGTCACCCGTACAGACAATTTTCCCTTGAGGAGTATGAATGACAATCCCCAAAGGTTCTGGAATAGAGTGTGTAGTTCTAAAGAAAGTTGCCTTGAGATTTTTAAAGGTCAACTCAGTGTTGTGGTTGATTTCGTAAAGTTTGGCGTTGCGCAAGAGGCCGTGTTCTTCGAGTTTCCCACGGATCAAAGCCAAGGCAAGCGGTCCAGCATAGATAGGGACATTTGCTTGCTTGAGCAGGAATGGAATCCCACCGATGTGGTCCTCGTGTCCGTGGGTAATCAAAACAGCCTTGACGCGGTCGATGTTGTCTACGATGTAAGAGTAATCAGGAATAACGTAGTCGATACCCAGCAAGTCATCTTCTGGGAATTTAATCCCAGCATCGACGATGATAATCTCATCTTGGTATTCAATCCCGTAAGTGTTTTTCCCGATTTCTCCCAGACCACCGATGGCAAAAACGCCGACTTCTTCAGGTTTAAGAGTGTAGGCCATATTAGAACTCCGTAATTTCGAAGGCGCCAGTTTCTTTTTCGTAATCTAGCAATTTGTCAGACAAGAGTTCGATATACTCGATATTGTACTCTGGGCGATTTTCTTCGACAAGTTGGCGAGCAGCGATGCGACCCTCAAGTTCTGAGCTGGCATCGATGTCTAGGTAAAGTGCGCGTGTTGTTTCACGGCGTGGGCTACGTTCTTTTGTTTCTTGATAAAAAACTTTGTAAATCATATAGTTCCTTTCTATTTACAGGTCAGCTTATTCCAAACTTTTAGCATAGATTTGCTTGATTTCATTCCATTTTGTGTCTAGATTGACCTTGATTCGTTACAATTATTTCAATTATACCACAAAATGAAAAATTAGTAAAAGACGGAAACGAGAAAGTCATGGGACGATTTGCTGGGTAAGCGCTTGCAAAAATAAAGAAAATGTGTTATGTTGATAATGGAAGTGAAACTTATCGCTTGTCATAATTCCATATAGATTTTAAGTCAAGGAGGTTGCCCTATGTATAACTTATTTGCTTTTGCTATTGGAGCTCGCTTGGTAGCTTTTATTGTTTTTGTTGCTTGCGTTTATGGAGGGAATCTTCTATTTGCCAAACTAGAACGACGACAAAGCAAGTTCTTGTGGAAAATTACCTTTGTGACTCTCTACTCGCTTTTTCTCCTCCTCGTAACCTATGTCGTTTGGTTTGTATTTTACTTTGGATTAAATGCTTAGATGCCCTGCTCATGCTAGGGCCTTTTTGTTTTGGGATAAAGATAGTAAATTCATGATACAAAAATTCCACCTCTTCTATCGAGATGAGGTGGTCTTTGCATTTTTCTAAAATGACATGACAATGGAATTTTCAGTGCTTATTAGTTTTATATTAATGATTCTTCTGCTCAAAAATAGAGTTGAAGACTAAAAACAAAACAATACAAACAGATAAATCGAATGGTAAAAGGATAGTAGTAATGTTCAAATCATTGAGAATGCTGAGCAAACTGTAAGAGATGAAGACAATAAAATTTATCCTTCTAAAAATGTGTCTTTTATCTAGCATGACTTACCAAACTTTTTACGGAGATCTTTCCCAATGGTATAAGCTGCCATAAATAAAGCGATACCAACACCTGCACCAAAACCACCCTTGATTTCTTGCAATTCCTTATTAGAAATTTCACGATAGTTGTTCAAATCTTTCATCATATTAATCTCCTCCTAAAAAATAACCAGCTGCCAAACCAGAACCTACAAGTGCTGTTCCACCTGCAATAGCTTTCCAAGATACTGCTACTCCAAAGATAACCAAGGGAGCGAGACCACCATCAATATCTGATAATTCATTTTCAGATAGGGATAAAAATTGATTGTCAAGAACGTCAAAATTTGTCATTGAACTTTCCTCCTTTTTTCTTGTTCACTTTTATATTCGGAAAAGAAAAGGAAAAGTGAAAATTTTTTAAATTTTATTTGCGAATTGTTTTTGGGCTAAATATAGGCATTTTTGTTTGGGGGCAAAGAAAATTCCCATGTGCTAGCTTTTGTAGTATAATAGTAAGCAGACAAAAAGATAGGAATGTGTTATGAAAGTATTAGCTTTTGATACGTCCAGCAAGGCTCTTTCTCTCGCTATTTTAGAGGACAAGCAGGTTCTTGCCGAGACGACGATTAATATTAAGAAAAATCACAGTATTACCCTCATGCCTGCCATCGATTTTTTGATGGCAAGTTTGGACTGGACACCCAAGGACTTGGATCGAATCGTGGTGGCAGAGGGGCCAGGTAGCTACACAGGCTTGCGAATTGCGGTCGCAACGGCTAAGACTTTGGCTCATACCCTGAACATTGAGTTAGTTGGTATGTCTAGCCTCTTGGCTCTGGTGCCCTACCAACAAGAAGGCTTGTTCGTTCCTTTGATGGATGCGCGTCGTAACAATGTTTATGCAGGATTTTATGAAAATGCCAAACCTGTCATGCCAGAAGCGCACCTGCCTTTTGAGCGAGTGATTGAGCTAATCAAGGGGGCTAGTCAGGTAACCTTTGTCGGAGAAGTTGGAACCTTTGTGGAGCAGATTCAAGAACACTTGCCAAGGACTAATTTCAAAGAAACCTTGCCAAATGCAGCTAATCTAGCTCTCTGGTCCTGGGACAAGGAAGCAGACTCCTTGCATGATTTTGTGCCTAACTACCTCAAGCGTGTCGAGGCTGAGGAAAACTGGCTCAAGAACCATACCGAGTCTGGCGAGTCTTACATTAAACGCCTATGATAGAAATCAAACGAATCCAACAGCGACCTGACTTGGCTCAAGCCATCTACGCTGTTATGATAGCTGTTTACCCAGTCAGTCCTTGGACGCTGGAACAAATTCAAGCAGACCTGTCCCAAGATCAGACTTGGTATGCTCTGGCTTATGATGGGGCCGAAGTGATTGGATTTCTAGCTGTGCAGGAAAATATCTTTGAGGCAGAAGTCTTGCAAATCGCTGTTAAAGGAGACTATCAGGGTCAGGGAATTGCGTCAGCCTTGTTTTCTCAATTGCCGACAGACAAGGAGATTTTTCTCGAAGTCAGAAAGTCAAATCAACGAGCGCAAGCATTTTACAAGAAAGAAAAGATGGCAGTCATCGCTGAGCGAAAGGCCTACTACCATGACCCGGTCGAGGACGCCATCATCATGAAGAGAGAAATAGATGAAGGATAGATATATTTTAGCATTTGAGACATCCTGTGATGAGACCAGTGTTGCCGTACTGAAAAACGACGATGAACTCTTGTCCAATGTCATTGCCAGTCAAATTGAGAGCCACAAACGTTTTGGGGGCGTAGTGCCTGAAGTAGCCAGTCGTCACCATGTCGAGGTCATTACAGCCTGTATCGAGGAGGCTCTGGTAGAAGCAGGAATTACGGAAGAGGACGTGACAGCTGTGGCTGTTACCTATGGACCAGGCTTGGTCGGAGCCTTGCTAGTTGGCTTGTCAGCTGCTAAGGCCTTTGCTTGGGCACATGGACTTCCACTTATCCCTGTTAACCACATGGCTGGTCACCTCATGGCAGCTCAGAGCGTGGAGCCTTTGGAGTTCCCCTTGTTAGCACTTTTAGTAAGTGGTGGGCACACAGAGTTGGTCTATGTTTCCGAGGCTGGTGATTACAAGATTGTTGGGGAAACCCGTGATGATGCGGTTGGCGAGGCCTATGATAAGGTCGGCCGTGTCATGGGCTTGACCTATCCTGCTGGTCGTGAGATTGACGAGCTAGCTCATCAGGGACAGGATATTTATGATTTCCCTCGTGCCATGATTAAGGAAGATAATCTGGAGTTTTCATTCTCAGGTTTGAAATCGGCCTTTATCAATCTTCACCATAATGCAGAGCAAAAGGGAGAAAGCTTGTCTACAGAGGATTTGTGTGCTTCCTTCCAAGCAGCTGTCTTGGATATTCTTATGGCTAAAACCAAGAAAGCTTTGGGAAAATACCCTGTTAAAACTCTAGTTGTGGCAGGTGGCGTGGCAGCCAATAATGGCCTCAGAGAACGCCTAGCAGCTGAAATCACAGATGTCAAGGTTATCATCCCTCCACTGCGCCTCTGCGGAGACAATGCAGGTATGATTGCCTACGCCAGCGTCAGCGAGTGGAACAAAGAAAACTTTGCAAGCTTGGATCTCAATGCAAAACCAAGTCTCGCTTTTGATACCATAGAATAAGGAGTCAGCTTAAAGCTGGCTTTTTTCCTTTTTTAAATGTCAGAATATTTTGACAAATGAGTGTAAATAATGATATACTATATAAAAAATAGGAGGTGGCAAGATGATTGAGAGAATGGAATTGGGGGAATTTTACAAGGAATTGCGCTTGGCGAGAAAACTCAAGCAGTCAGATGTGGCCTGTGAGGGACTAACAGCTTCTCAGTTGTCCAAGTTTGAACTAGGGCAGTCTATGCTATCTGCGGACAAGCTAATCCTAGCTATCCAAGGGATCAATGTGACCTTTGATGAATTTGGGCACAAACTCAACAACTATCAAGAATCTCCACATATGCGATTTGGCAGAAAGGTTGTGGATCGCTTTGCCCACCAAGATATCGCTGGCTTAGAGCAACTGTTGGAGGAAGTCGAGCGAGAACAGATGGCAGAGACCTATCGTCGTTTGAATGCCATTGTGATTAAAGATGCACTCCATTCCTTAGATAAAAGCTATCCGCTAGCAGAGGAGGATAGCGAGTTTTTAACTACCTACCTCTACGCTATTGAGTCTTGGACCTGGTTTGAACTCTATATATTCTGTAATACCATGCCTTTCTTGAGCAATCAAGATTTGATATTTTTATCAACCACTTTACTTGAGAAATCTAAGGAATTTAAAGAGTTGGTACATAATAGACTGTATATGAAAAGTGGATTTCTGAATATTATATCAGAGCTCATGGAGCGCAAACTTTTCTCTTACATCCCAATCTTTGAAGCTGAGCTGGAGAGTATGCTTCGTCCATACGATGTTTTTGAAAAAGTATTGTGGCAATTTTTAAAGAAAATGAGTATTTTCCTTCAAACCAAAGGAAACAATCAAAAAGAGATTGAACACTTTATCCAATCTCTGCAAGTATTAGAAAATCCACAATTGATAGCCCTCTTCGAATTGCGTTTTCAGCAATACAAAGAACTTATCGATTAGTTAGAAACGGGAAAATGATAATAATCTCAGCAACGATTGTCAATAATGTTAAAATTTGTTTTTTCATAGTTTCTCCACTCCTCATTAGTAATAACTTTATTATACCAGTGAAATAATCAAATCTACTAAAATCGCAAATCTGAAATTTCTATAAGAAAAAATATCAAATATGCGATTTTTTAAAATAAGCCAATTTCTGTGTTATATTATCTTTGTAAAGTACTTCAAGCAAATCCTAAGTCGCAGAAGTGGTTTATAGATGAGAATTCGTACAGTATATGTTTAATTCTGAGCATAATGTAAATGGCTGGACTAAAAGTGAAACTTGGCGTCCTAGATAAAATGAGGTAAACGATGGAAAAACAAAGTCAGTTACAAATTTTAATTCATTCCCTGTACAGTAATAAAGAAATTAGCTTGACGGAAGAATTTAGGAAGCAATTGCTGGAGACAGCGAAACAGTTTTCTAGTACTAGTGAAGATTTGTTAGCTGCACGTCTCTCATTTGCCGTCTCTAAAGAATTATTGGGCTTTAAAGGTGAACCGCCGACAGAGTTGTTGGATTTAGCAAAAATTGTCCAAAAGAAAGAAGCCAAATACAAGCAGGGAATAGTATGGTCTGGTATTTTTAAGATATGATTCATTATAAATACGGTATTAACGGTTGTATAATGGATGAATCTAAAATGAAAAAGAATATAAGCAAGGCTTGGACCTCAATGCCAAACCAAGTCTCGCCTTTGATACGATGGAATAAAATGGAGTCTGTCTGATTACAATCAGCAGACTTTTTTCTCTTTCCTGAATGTGTTATAATAGTCCATGCTGTGGCTGGAACTGATTCAGCCCATTTATTAAGATAATATGAGGAGAAAGATGAAAGAAAAAGGATTTTGGGAGGGGGCACAGGCAGCCATGCCAACGGCCCTTGGTTATGTCAGTATCGGGCTGGCCTGTGGGATTATTGGTGCGCCCTATGTGACACCTGTTGAGATGGGCTTGATGAGCCTCTTTGTTTATGCTGGGAGTGCTCAGTTTGCCATGCTGGCATTGATTGCGGTTCAAGCTCCTGTGGCAGCTATTGCTATGACGGTCTTTTTGATTAATTTACGTCTCTTTTTGTTGAGTTTGCATGCGTCAACCTATTTCCGTCATACCAGTCTTTGGCACAATATCGGTATGTCTAGTATCTTGACGGATGAGACTTATGGCGTTTTGATGGGCGAATTGGCCCATACAGACAAGGTCAATCCTATGTGGATGCACGGGAACAATCTCAACAGCTATGTGGCTTGGTTTGTGGGAACAGTAGTCGGAACGGCTCTGGGTGGTCTGCTGCCAAATCCAGAGATCTTTGGTTTAGATTTTGCTCTTGTTGGGATGTTCATCGGAATTTTTGCTTCGCAATTCCAGATTATGCAAAGACGAATTCCTGTCCGCAATCTGCTCATTATCCTAGCAGTTGTTGCGGTATCCTTCTTTTTACTCTTGACAGTGGTGTCTCAGTCACTAGCTGTTCTGTTTGCGACGCTACTTGGTTGTACAATGGGGGTGGTTTTAGATGGTCAGTAAGTATCTTTTATTAGCAGTTATTTTCTCTGGTCTTGTGACTTGGATTCCCCGTATGATTCCCTTCATCTTGGTTAAGTATAAGGGTTTGCCTGCGATTGTTGAGCGTTTTTTGAAGTTCTTGCCCGTTTCTATTATCTTTGCCTTGATTCTTTCAAGCGTAGTAACAGGCAAGGTTGGGAGTCTTCCTCAAATCAAATGGCTGGACTTCTTAGCAGTATTTCCGACGGCTTGGGTAGCCTTTCGCTACCGTAATCTAGTCGGAACGGTTCTCTTTGGAGTGGTCTTAATTGCAGTCTTGCGTTTGATCTTTTAATACTCTTCGAAAATCAAATTCAAACCACGTCAGCGTCGCCTTACCGTACTCAAGTACAGCTTGTGGCTAGCTTCCTAGTTTGCTCTTTGATTTTCATTGAGTATAAATCAGCCATAAAGAAAACTTATCACAGAGATAGATATCATATAATGGCGTAAATGGTCTTTTTCTGTTAAGATTATAAGGTATTCTATTTTGGAGGAAATGACATGAAAAAAATCGTTAAATACTCATCTCTTGCTGCCCTAGGGCTTGTTGCTGCAGGTGTGCTTGCGGCTTGCTCAGGTGGTGCTAAGAAAGAAGGAGAAGCAGCTAGCAAGAAAGAAATTATCGTTGCAACTAATGCTACACCAAAACCATTCAACTATGAAGAAAATGGCGAATTGACTGGTTACGAAATTGAAGTGGTTCGCGCTATCTTTAAAGACTCTGACAAGTATGATGTCAAGTTTGAGAAGACAGAGTGGTCAGGAGTCTTTGCAGGACTTGATGCCGACCGTTACAATATGGCTGTTAGCAACATCAGCTACACTAAAGAACGTGCTGAAAAATACCTTTATGCAGCTCCAACTGCTAAAAACCCTAACGTTCTTGTAGTGAAAAAAGATGACCCTAGCATCAAATCGCTTGATGATATCGGTGGAAAATCAACAGAAGTTGTTCAAGGGACAACTTCTGCTAAACAGCTAGAAGACTACAACAAACAACATTCAGATAATCCAACTGTCCTAAAGTATACTAAAGCAGACTTCCAACAAATCATGGGACGCTTGAGCGATGGCCAGTTTGACTACAAGATTTTTGATAAAATCGGTGTTGAAACAGTCATCAAGGACCAAGGTTTGGACAACTTGAAAGTGATCGAACTTCCAAGCGACCAACAACCTTATGTTTACCCACTTCTTGCTAAAGGTCAAGATGAGTTGAAAACATTTGTAGACAAACGTATCCAAGAACTCTACAAAGACGGAACTCTTGAAAAATTGTCTAAACAATTCTTTGGAGACACTTATCTACCAGCAGAAGCTGATATTAAATAATTTCTTGAAATCATCCATTCTGAGTAGATGGGTGATTTCTCAGTTTTTAGGGATATAGTTTTAAACTATATATCTGACTATCTAATAACAATTTGTGAAATCAAACAAATTGTGAGATACTAGTACGGTATTATTTTTAAAGGAGATAGAATCATGAAAATCAAAAAATGGCTTGGTGTAGCAGCCCTTGCTACAGTCGCAGGTTTGGCTCTTGTAGCTTGCGGAAACTCAGAAAAGAAAGCAGACAATGCAACAACTATCAAAATCGCAACTGTTAACCGTAGCGGTTCTGAAGAAAAACGTTGGGATAAAATCCAAGAATTGGTTAAAAAAGACGGCATTACCTTGGAATTTACAGAGTTCACAGACTACTCACAACCAAACAAGGCAACTGCTGATGGCGAAGTAGATTTGAACGCTTTCCAACACTACAACTTCTTGAACAACTGGAACAAAGAAAATGGGAAAGATCTTGTAGCGATTGCAGATACTTACATCTCTCCAATTCGCCTTTACTCAGGTTTGAATGGAAGTGACAACAAGTATACTAAAGTGGAAGACATCCCAGCAAACGGAGAAATCGCTGTACCGAACGATGCTACAAACGAAAGCCGCGCGCTTTACTTGCTTCAATCAGCTGGCTTGATTAAATTGGACGTTTCAGGAACTGCTCTTGCAACAGTTGCTAACATCAAAGAAAATCCAAAGAACTTGAAAATCACTGAATTGGACGCTAGCCAAACAGCTCGTTCATTGTCATCAGTTGACGCTGCCGTTGTAAACAATACCTTCGTTACAGAAGCAAAATTGGACTACAAGAAAGCACTCTTCAAAGAACAAGCTGATGAAAACTCAAAACAATGGTACAACATCATTGTTGCGAAAAAAGATTGGGAGTCATCACCAAAAGCTGATGCTATCAAGAAAGTTGTTGCAGCTTACCATACAGATGAAGTGAAAAAAGTTATCGAAGAAACATCAGACGGTTTGGATCAACCAGTTTGGTAATAAGAAACAGGGAGGTGGGAGAGAAAATTCCACCTCTTGCTTTTGTATAGAGCATGGATTGTCAGGAAGAGTAGTTCATAGAAAGGTAGAGAGAATATGGTTTTTCCTAGCGAACAAGAACAGATTGAAAAATTTGAAAAGGATCATGTAGCCCAGCATTATTTTGAGGTTTTGCGTACTTTGATTTCTAAGAAATCAGTCTTTGCCCAGCAGGTTGGACTTAAGGAAGTCGCAAATTATCTGGGTGAGATTTTCAAGCGTGTGGGGGCTGAAGTGGAGATTGATGAGACTTACATGGCGCCTTTTGTCATGGCGCATTTCAAGAGTTCGCGTCCAGATGCCAAGACCCTAATTTTCTATAACCACTATGACACTGTGCCAGCGGACGGAGATCAGGTCTGGACAGAGGATCCTTTTACGCTTTCGGTGCGCAATGGCTTTATGTATGGGCGTGGGGTTGATGACGACAAGGGTCATATCACAGCTCGCTTGAGTGCTTTGAGAAAATACATGCAGCACCATGATGATTTGCCTGTCAACATTAGTTTTATCATGGAGGGAGCAGAGGAATCGGCTTCGACAGACCTGGATAAGTATTTGGAAAAACATGCGGATAAACTCCGTGGAGCGGATTTGTTGGTCTGGGAACAAGGGACAAAAAATGCCTTGGAACAGCTAGAAATTTCTGGTGGAAATAAGGGGATTGTGACCTTTGATGCCAAGGTAAAAAGTGCTGATGTGGATATCCATTCGAGTTATGGTGGGGTTGTGGAATCAGCTCCTTGGTACCTCCTTCAAGCCCTACAGTCTCTTCGTGCCACAGATGGCCGTATCTTGGTTGAAGGTTTGTACGAAGAAGTTCAAGAACCAAATGAAAGAGAATTGGCCTTGGTGGATACCTATGCCCAACGAAATCCAGGGGAAATCAGCCAGATTTATGGTTTGGAATTGCCTCTTTTACAAGAGGACCGCGGAGCCTTTCTAAAACGATTCTTTTTTGAGCCAGCCCTTAATATCGAAGGGATCCAGTCAGGTTATCAAGGGCAAGGAGTTAAAACGATTTTGCCAGCAGAAGCCAGTGCTAAGCTAGAGGTTCGTTTGGTTCCTGGCCTAGAACCGCATGATGTTCTGGAAAAAATTCGGAAACAGCTAGACAAAAATGGCTTTGATAAGGTAGAATTATACTATACCTTGGGAGAGATGAGCTATCGCAGCGATATGAGCGCGCCAGCCATTCTCAATGTAATCGAGTTGGCCAAGAAATTCTATCCACAGGGCGTTTCAGTCTTGCCGACGACAGCTGGGACAGGGCCAATGCATACGGTCTTTGATGCCCTAGAGGTGCCAATGGTGGCCTTCGGTCTAGGAAATGCTAATAGTCGAGACCACGGTGGAGATGAAAATGTGCGAATCGCCGATTACTACACCCATATTGAATTAGTAGAGGAGCTAATTAGAAGCTATGAGTAGAGATATTATCAAGTTAGATCAGATCGATGTGACTTTTCACCAAAAGAAGAGAACCATCACAGCGGTCAAGGATGTGACCATTCACATCCAAGAAGGGGATATCTACGGAATCGTTGGATATTCTGGAGCAGGGAAATCAACCCTTGTACGGGTGATTAACCTCTTGCAAAAACCATCTGCAGGGAAAATTACCATTGACGACGATGTGATTTTTGATGGCAAGGTGACCTTGACGGCAGAACAGTTGCGTCGTAAACGTCAAGATATCGGAATGATTTTCCAGCATTTTAACCTGATGAGCCAAAAGACAGCAGAGGAGAATGTAGCCTTTGCCCTTAAACATTCTGGACTCAGTAAGGAAGAAAAGAAGGCTAAAGTAGCCAAGTTGTTGGACTTGGTTGGCTTGGCAGATCGTGCTGAAAACTACCCTTCACAACTATCTGGAGGGCAAAAACAGCGTGTGGCCATTGCGCGTGCCTTGGCAAATGATCCAAAAATCTTGATTTCAGACGAGTCAACTTCTGCCCTTGACCCTAAGACAACCAAGCAGATTTTGGCCTTGTTGCAAGATTTGAACCAAAAATTAGGCTTAACTGTTGTCTTGATTACGCATGAAATGCAGATTGTCAAAGATATTGCCAATCGTGTGGCAGTTATGCAGGATGGGCATTTGATTGAAGAGGGTAGCGTCCTTGAAATCTTCTCAAATCCTAAACAAGCTTTGACTCAAGACTTTATCTCAACAGCTACAGGCATTGATGAAGCTATGGTCAAAATTGAGAAGCAAGAAATCGTGGAACACTTGTCTGAAAACAGTCTCTTGGTTCAACTCAAGTACGCAGGTGCTTCAACAGACGAGCCACTTTTGAATGAATTGTACAAGCGTTACCAAGTAACGGCTAATATCCTCTATGGCAATATCGAAATTCTCGATGGTACTCCTGTTGGAGAATTGGTTGTGGTCTTGTCAGGTGAAAAAGCAGCGTTGGCAGGTGCCCAAGAAGCCATTCGTCAAGCAGGCGTACAGCTAAAAGTATTGAAGGGAGGACAGTAAGATGGAATCATTGATTCAAACCTATTTACCAAATGTCTATAAAATGGGCTGGGCTGGTCAAGCAGGTTGGGGAACAGCTATCTACCTAACCCTTTATATGACAGTTCTTTCCTTCATCATCGGAGGATTCTTGGGGCTAGTGGCAGGTCTTTTCCTTGTCTTAACAGCGCCAGGTGGTGTCTTGGAAAACAAGGTCGTCTTCTGGATTTTGGATAAGATTACCTCTATTTTCCGTGCGGTTCCTTTTATCATCCTCTTGGCAGTCTTGTCACCCTTCTCTCATCTAATCGTAGGAACAAGCATTGGTCCAAATGCGGCTATCGTACCGCTATCTTTTGCAGTCTTTGCCTTCTTTGCTCGTCAGGTGCAGGTTGTCTTGGCTGAGCTAGATGGCGGTGTCATTGAGGCAGCTCAAGCGAGCGGAGCGACTTTCTGGGACATCGTGGGTGTTTACCTATCAGAAGGTCTTCCAGACTTAATTCGCGTGACAACTGTGACCTTGATTTCCCTTGTTGGGGAAACAGCCATGGCCGGAGCGGTTGGAGCTGGTGGTATCGGTAACGTAGCCATCGCTTATGGATTTAACCGCTATAATCACGATGTAACTATCTTAGCAACCATCATTATCATTTTGATTATCTTTGCGATCCAATTCTTGGGAGATTTCTTAACTAAGAAATTGAGTCATAAATAAAGAGAATTAGGCAATCTGTACATCATTCATAGGAGTTGTCGTTATAGTCAAGACTTAAAATTCTCTGTACTGGTTGCTATCAACCGTTACTTTTATGAGTTAGAGAGTTAAGAATTGTGGGGAGTCAATATGCAAAATCTGGGAGAAGTTTTTAAAGAATTGAGAAAGAGTCGGAATGTATCTCTACAGGAGGCGACGGGAGGAGAGTTCACTTATTCCATGCTGAGCAAATTTGAGCGTGGAGAAGCAGATTTATCATCTATGAAATTGATTACTGCCTTAGATAACATCCACTCTGATTTGAATGAATTTATGTACTTGGTACGTGGTTTTTCTCAGAAAAAGGTTTTGGCTTTTCAAGAAAATCTCTGGGATTTATATGACAGAGAAGGGATTGATTCTCTCCATTCCTTGTATGAAGAGACGACTCAAAAGTACAGATCAAGTGCTAAAAAAAGCTATCTCTTACAAATGATTCGTATCAAAAGCCTTCTCGTGTTTTTTGATTCAGAAATAAGAGCAACGGATGAAGAACTGACTTTTCTCTATGACTATTTTTTTACTATTGATATCTGGGGAAATTATGAATTGGAACTATTTTCAACGATTTCTACTTTGTTTCCTCTGCCTCTCTATTTTAAATATTCTAGGGAGATGTTACAAAAGACGGATTTATTAGGCTCTTTACCGAGTAACAAAGTTGGTATTGACACTATTTTGATTAATGGACTTTTTAAAGCGATAGAGGAAAAGGATAAATTAAAAGCAGACTATTTTACCTTTCAGATTGAAAAACGAGAATTGCCAGAATCTCAAGCCTATCTTAAAATCATTTATATGATTGCTAAAGGGTATTATGATACTATTTTTAATGTTAAAAATAAGGGTCTTGAGAAAATCCAGAGAGGCATTACAATCTTACAAGATTTAGAGTATATAGATGGTGCAAGATATTATGAAAACTATTTTGAAAATCAGTTTTCAAATAAAGATTTGTAATATATTCTCGTTACATCGACTGATGAAAAATAAATGGGCTTGTAGATGGAGTGATAAATAGTAGTATCTAGGAGCTAGAGTTTCTATTTTCAGAAAAAATATATTACAAAAAAGTGGGGAGTCCCGCTTTTTTTGTTAGACTGGTTTCAATAGAATACTCTTTGAAATATGGAGAAAGGCCTGTTATGAAACTATTCTTAAGCCATCATTTATTTAGAATACTGACCTTATCGAGATTTTTGAGCTCAAGTGGAGCTTATATTTATAATCTGGTATTTATTATTTATGCTGCGAGTCTACCCTTTAAAAATATAGCTGTATTTATGGCGAATATGATTACGATTTTACCTTTCCTATTTACTTTTTATGTTGGGATTAAGGCTGATCATACTCGGAATAAAGCAGGGACAATTATCTGGGTTGGTTGTGTGCAAAGTCTACTATTTCTTTTGATTGCTAGTGTGATTCATAATCAGAACTTTGTAACGTTTGCTTTTATCTGTATGGTTAATATCTGTTCGGATATTTTATCAGATTATACAGCAGGCCTTCGTATGCCGATTATCCAGCATAATATTTCGGAAGATAAGCTCTATGAAGCTTATTCCTTTACTCAGTTTGTCTCCTATTTATCAAATCTAGGAGGTCAAGCCTTAGGAGTGTGGTTACTCACAACAAGCCACCAAAATTTTTCTTTTGTTGCAATTGTAAATGCTGGCTTCTTTTTACTATCTTCTCTCATTTTGTTCAAAAATAGAAGAGAATTGACGCATTTGTCTGTAAGTGTAGAGGATAAGTCGATTAGTTTACTTCAACAAGTTAAGGTAATCTATGCGGACATGGATGATATCTTTAGGCAGAGAGAAAGTAAATCTTTGTTTAAAATGATCCTTGTCATTTTGGTAATGAATACTTTGGGAGGAGCTGTTGGAGGTATTTATCACTTTTACTTATTAGACCATACTATCTATCATCTCAGCTATGCTCAGGCCCTATTTTTAATCGAATGTGTTAGCTTGGGAGGAGCTATTCTTGGTAGCCTAACTCCCCATGATTATTTTGGGAAATGGTCGTTTTCAAGTTTGCTATCGCTCAATGCAATTCTGTTTGTCTTACTTGCTACTGCTAATATTTTAGATTTTTCTCCTCTAGTAGGTGTTGTTTGCTTAGCCTTTGTCATGTATTTGATGTCGAAATCAATGCCTAAATTAGATACTCTGTTATTGTCTAATTTGAGCGTGGATGTATTAGCTAGAAGTAATAATCTCTTGAGTATGATTTTTTCCCTAACATTACCCTTGGGGATGTCTGTATTTTCCTTCTTAGCTTTGCAAGATATCAGTCTTTGTTGGTGGGTGTTTTTGGTAGTGAGTGTGATAGGGTTGACTTTATCTCTAGAAAAAAGAAGTTTTTCAGGTAAAAAATTTTAACCTAGGGGAAATCAGGCTTACTAGAAGGTCTTCCAGATTTGATCCGTGTGACGACTGTGACCTTGATTTCACTTGTTGGTAAAACAGCCATGGCGGGGCAGTTGGAGCTGGCGGTGTTGGTAACGTAGCTATCGCTTATGGATTTATACTCTTCGAAAATCTCTTCAAACTACGTCAGCTTTGCCTTGCCGTAGGTATATGTAACTGACTTCGTCAGTCTTATCTCCAACCTCAAAACAGTGTTTTGAGCAACCTGCGGCTAGCTTCCTAGTTTGCTCTTTGATTTTCATTGAGTATTACAATCCAATTCTTGGGAGATTTCTTGACTAAGTCTTGAGCCATAAATAAAAAGAGCCGTGCGGCTCTTTTTTAGTAATCAGATTTTCTGTGCAAATTTTTTACTCAAGGCTTGTCCAATCAAGGCACCAACTAGGGCTCCAATGACAATACTTGCGATAAATAGAAGGATGGTTCCAGGATTTGGCGCGACCATGATACGGTCGATATATTCTTGCGATTTTCCTCTTGCTAGAAGGGTTGCCATATAGGCTTTGGGCGCAATCCACATAAGCAAGATTGGTCCTGATGTACTAAAGGCAAAGAGAATGAAAGAAAGGAAGTTCTTTGTTTTGTCCTTGTATTTTCCTAAATGAGCTACTCCATCTGCTAGGAGACCACAGATAATTCCAGGAAGGAAGGCGCCGGCACCGTGTTTAGTTCCCAAGAAAAAGAGAGCAATAACAAGGCCGATAGTGGTAATGGCTCCAAAACGCGGAACTTTTGCGATTAGAATCATATAGACGCTACCGCCGACAAGGGCAGTAAAGGCAGGCGCATAAAACATGTTTCCAGTTTGGTCAAAGAGATTGCCCAAAAGGACACCAATCCCCATGCAGAGGAAGTAAAGAATTGCAAAAAGCAGTGTAGTTAAGATAGATTTTTTCATGAATTGTCTCCTGATAATTTTTTCACAATTCTCATTTTACCATGGTTTGGTGGGATTGTAAATGGATACTAGAAGTTTTTGAAAACGCTTGAAATATGATATAATAGTTTCATAGTTATTTTTAGGGGGATATCATGGGTAGATTTTTAGACTTTGTCTTTAATCGTTTCTTTTTAGGGATGATTGCGACAGCCTTCTTTTGGCTATTAACATTGGCAGGAGGGATTATCCTTGGTCTAGCGCCGGCTAGTGCCACCTTGATGAGCCTGTATGCAGAACATGGTTATAGCTTTCGGGAATACAGTTTGAAGGAGGCGTGGTCTCTTTATAAGCAAAATTTTGTCTCAAGCAACCTGATTTTCTATAGCTTTTTAGGTGTGGATTTAGTTTTGGTCTATGGCCTGTATCTATTGGTTCAATTACCTAATCAGACCATCGTTCATTTGATTGCGACCTTTTTGAATGTCTTAGTAGTTCCCCTCATCTTTTTGGCCTATACAGTGTCTTTGAAATTACAAGTTTATTTTGACTTGTCTTATCGAAATAGTCTAAAACTATCCTTGATTGGCATTTTTATGAGTCTAGCAGCTGTGGCCAAGGTTTTTCTTGGGACAGTGCTACTTGTGGCAATTGGTTACTATATGCCTGCTCTTCTCTTCTTTGTAGGAATTGGGATGTGGCATTTCTTTATCAGTGATATGTTGGAACCGGTCTATGAAAGTATCCATGAAAAATTGGCGACAAAATAGAATGAAGCAGTTTTGGCTGCATACGCTTCTAAGAACCTACAGTTCAGTTATGATGATTATTATTGCGAGTTTTGCAATTTTACTCTCCTATGCTGACTGGGATTCACGGGAAAAGGAAGCCCAGAGAGTAGCCCAGCGTGTAACTGCTAGAACAGTGAGTGAAATTGAATATTACCATAGAGAGTCAACCCAGATAGCTCAGGCTTTAGTTGAAAATCAAGCTCGTATTGAGGGAATCTATAAATACTTTAGCCTTAGCATGCCAGACTATTTTTACTGGCAATTAGAGCGGAAAGCTTCGCCTTATGTATCAGTCTCTCTGCATGAAAATGTTGATGACCTCTATGTTCGAAATGATTTTGTAACTGGAGTGGCCATTGTTTTTCAAGATTACAAGGAAGTCTATGTTTCTACTAAAGACAAACGTAGTGGAGAAAAAATCAGGGCTGAGGATTTTAAACCAGCAGGAAATAGTTTTGCCATTCCGGTGTCTGATCCAGTGTCAGATCAAGATTTAGGAGTGATTTACATCTCCTTGGACCCTGCTGTTTTATACCATGCCATTGATAATACTAGAGGTCATACTCCGATGGCAGTAACAGTGACCTCACCTTTTGATACGGAGATTTTTCATATTGGTGAGACAGTTGATAAGGAGAGTGAAAATTGGCTAGTTGGCTTAACTTCTCATGGTTATCAGGTTCAGGTGGCAGTTCCCAAAAACTTTGTTTTACAAGGAACGGTGACCAGCTCTGCTTTGATTGTGGGCTTGAGCCTTCTCTTTATTGTCATTCTTTATCTGACTTTGAGGCAGACCTTTGCTAATTACCAAAAGCAGGTAGTGGATTTGGTGGATTCCATTCAAGTCATTGCTCAAGGCGAAGAGGGTCGTCGGATTGACATTTCCGAGAAAGATCAGGAATTGCTCCTAATCGCAGAGACTACTAATGATATGTTGGATCGATTGGAAAAGAACATCCATGATATTTACCAGTTAGAGCTTAGTCAAAAAGATGCCAATATGCGGGCCTTGCAGGCGCAAATCAATCCTCATTTCATGTATAATACGCTGGAATTCTTGCGCATGTATGCAGTTATGCAGAGTCAAGACGAGTTGGCGGATATCATTTATGAGTTTAGTAGTCTCTTGCGTAACAATATTTCTGACGAAAGAGAAACTCTCCTCAAACAGGAATTAGAATTTTGCCGTAAATACAGCTATCTCTGCATGGTTCGCTATCCCAAGTCCATTGCCTATGGTTTCAAGATAGATTCAGAGTTAGAGAATATGAAGATTCCCAAGTTTACCTTGCAACCGCTGGTAGAAAACTATTTCGCGCATGGTGTTGACCACAGGAGGACAGATAATGTGATTAGCATCAAGGCTCTTAAACAGGATGGGTTTGTGGAAATTTTGGTGGTCGATAATGGTAGAGGAATGTCGGCTGAAAAACTGGCAAGTATTCGAGAAAAATTAAGTCAGAGACATTTTGAACACCAAGCCAGCTACAGTGATCAAAGGCAGTCTATCGGGATTGTCAATGTCCATGAGCGTTTTGTGCTCTATTTTGGGGATCGATATGCTATTACTATAGATTCTGCAGAGCAAGCAGGTGTTCAGTATCGTATTACAATTCAAGATGAGTAGAAAGGGAGAAGATGTATAAAGTATTATTAGTAGATGATGAGTACATGGTGACAGAAGGTCTGAAACGTTTGATTCCCTTTGATAAGTGGGATATGGAGGTCGTCGCAACAGCCAGTCATGCCGATGAAGCCCTAGAATATGTTCAGGAAAATCCTGTCGATGTGGTCATTTCCGATGTCAATATGCCCGACAAAACAGGGCTTGATATGATTCGAGAGATGAAAGAAATCTTACCAGATGCTGCCTATATCCTGCTGTCAGGTTATCAGGAGTTTGATTATGTAAAAAGAGCTATGAACCTTAGTGTGGTGGACTATCTGGTTAAGCCTGTTGATAAGGTAGAGCTAGGAAATCTGCTGGAGAAGATTGCAGGTCAGCTCGGCGAGAGAGGTAAGAAAAGTCAGACCCTCAGTCAAGATTTAGACGATGCTGGATTTGTTAGTTATTTAGGTGGTAAGGAGAATTGGTGGATAGGTCTTTCAAAGGAAAAACAGGGCTCCTTCACTATTCCCTACTATGTCTTGGGTCAAGATTGGCAGATTTTCATTTCTGACCAACCCCTAGATGGTTTGGTCGTTACACCTTTTGAAGCTCCTTATCAAGAACACTTTGAACGCTGGAAGCTGAATGCTGAGAAAGCCCTCTTTTACGGCTCTGTAAATCTACAGCAGTCTCAGAGTCTCTTTGCCTACTACGAACCGATTTATAGGGTTATCATTCAGGGGAATCTCAATCAAATCGTGGAAGAATTGAACCTTTTGGAGAAGGTGGTTCTTGAAAATACACCGCGTGTTCCGATTACCAAACAGCTTTTTATCCAGTTTGTCATGGATGTCTTTCACTTGTTTGAACATCTCAAAGCTGATGATATGACGGACATTGTCAAAACCATTCATGCTATTCAATCCTTCGATGAATTGGTTTCTTATATCAAGGAAACTCTGACCAGCTTTTTCGGTCAATACCGTATGAATGAAAATGTGGTCAGTGTGCTGGAAGTCATTGGTCGTGATTACCAAAAGGAGCTGTCCCTCAAGGATATCAGTAAGGCCCTCTTTATCAATCCTGTCTATCTAGGACAGTTGATTAAGCGTGAAACCGATTCGACCTTTGCAGAGTTACTAAACAAACAACGTATTAAGGCTGCCCAGCAGCTCTTGCTTTCGACTAGTGATAGTATCGAAGATATTTGTTATGCTGTTGGTTACAGTAACCTTGGATATTTCTATAAAGTGTTCCGAAAATTGTGCGGAAAATCGCCAAAAGCCTACCGAAAACAGGTAGAAACGATACTATAAGATTTGTATTCCTTTACAAAAAGTGCTATAATATGAATAATATTATTAGGAGGTTCTATCATGAAAAAGAAACCGATTTATCTATGGGTCTTGTTAATCTTGTCTGCCCTTATTTCAGCAATGTCTCTGTTTGGAATGTTGAGTCCCTTACCTAGCAAAGAAGCTCTTCGTGCCGCTCAGAAACAAGTTGCAGGGGTCAGTGCTCAGCAATTAGAAGACCAGCTTAATTACAACTATGGAGTAGCAGAAGCGTATCATTCTATTTTTAATATGGCCTTGATTGTGCTATCTGCTATTTTAGTGGTCGTAGCGATTGTCTTCCTTATTCGTAAGAATTTGCAATATGCAAACTATACTTACGTTGGCTATGTTTTGTTAGCTATTATCGGTTCGATTTATGGCTATGTTGGTTTACAGGACGCTGTGCAGTTGGTTCAAGATGAGACCATGCGTTTGACAATGAGTATTGGTTCAAAAGCTGTCAGCATTTTCTATATCGTCATCAATATTCTCTTCCTAGCTCTTGTCTTCTATAAGATGTGGCGACAACAGAAAGCCTTGGCAGAAGAAGAGGAAGCAGAAAATCTTGCCTAAGTATTGACAAAAAAGAACTATCAAGATACAATCTTGGTAGTTCTTTTTCGATTAAAAATAAAATCATGGAGGTACATATGAAGACAATTTCTTTAGTTTATATTAGTTTGAGTGGCAACACTGAAAGTTTTGTGACGCGCTTGAAAGATTATCTCTTGTCCCAGTACGAGGGAATTGAGGTTCAAAAGATTCATATCAAGGATTTGGTCAAGGAAGGTAAAAATTTCTATGAGATGGACCATCCCTATGTCGCTTTTTTGCCGACCTATCTCGAAGGTGGGAATGGCGTGGATAACGGAGATGTTGAGATCTTGACGACACCCGTTGGGGATTTTATCGCCTATGGTGACAATGCTAGCAAGTGTTTTGGTGTGGTTGGTTCAGGAAATCGTAACTTTAATAATCAATACTGTCTGACAGCCAAGCAATACAGTCAACGTTTTGGTTTCCCTGTATTGGCTGATTTTGAAATGCGAGGCATGCTGGAAGATATCAAACATGTCGCAGCTATTATCGCAGATTTGTATGAGTTGGAAAGGGAGAATTAAAGTCAATATAAGAGGCGCTTGGGATTTGCTAGCTGTTTTTTGAGTATAAACAGTCTTTGAGAACGTAAAAAAGCATAAGTTCAGGTCTTCAAAACCTTGTTCTTATGCTTTTTATCATAGAAATATTTGCTGCATTTTCTCTTGAAATGAAACCTTATACTCAATGAAAATCAAAGAGCAAACTAGGAAACTAGCCGCAGGCTGTACTTGAGTACGGCAAGGCGACGTTGACGTGGTTTGAATTTGATTTGCGAAGAGTATTATCTTCATCTCGCGCTTGTCAGTTAACCTGCTTTTCCGATTGCGAGTGCGTAGATAAAGAAGATGGCGAAGCCAAAGAGGAAAATCAATCCTGCAATGGCAAGGTGTTTGAGCCAAGAAGGAAGATGTTTGTTTTCACGCGTTACCAAGGCGTAATTCAAAAGAGCAAAGAAAGGTGTTGTCAGGAAAGAGCCAATCATGGCAAAGCGGAGCATGGTTGACACCTGACCAGAGAAGAACTTGATAATGACGATACCGATGATAGCAGTAATGGTCATCCAGATATTCAAAGATTTACGATTGTCTTCTTTTTGACTGATTAGCAGTCGGAGAGATTCCTGATTGACACGAGAATAGCCATCAATAACAGTGATAACTGTTCCAAAGATACACAGGAAAGCAATAAAGGTAATCAAGTAACGGGACCATTCGCCAAGAACAGAGGCATACATGCCCACGAATTGAGAGATGTATTTGGCCGAAGCAGCTTCAACCGCCTGCCCTGTAGGATACTGAATCAGTGCTCCCAGTGCTACAAAGAAGACGGCTAGGATAGCTGTTCCAATATAACCAGTGTTAAAGTCAAACAGAGCGTCTTCTGTGTTAAAGTTGACGGTCTTTCTCTTTTCAGCTGACCAAAGTGAATTGATAGCTGAAATTTCAATAGGAGCCGGCATCCATCCTAGGAGGGAGACGATGAAGGGCAGAGCTGCCATTTGC
Organism: Streptococcus sp. 3705; assembly: GCF_013277145.1. GTDB lineage: Bacteria > Bacillota > Bacilli > Lactobacillales > Streptococcaceae > Streptococcus. The sequence goes on from NZ_VMMJ01000016.1 coordinate 40,054, forward strand.
CAAGGTGTCTTCTCGACAAAATCAGAACTGTATTCTGGATGCTTGACCGCTGCGATGATAACTGCAAGAACAGTCGCAATGGTTAAGGCAGACATAATCCATTTGACCATACCATCTAAGAGTTTGTAGCCTCCAAAGAGTAGCATAGCCCAAATGACTGCAACGAGAATGAGGGACCACTGAGTGATGCTAAGACCGATCATTGGGAAGGCGCTGGCGATGATAGCTGAGCACAGAATGGCGACACCAGCTGTGTTGACCATAGCCGAAAAAACATTGAGGATAAAGAAAATCCAGAGATAGAGTTTTCCTTTTTCGGCATAACCTTCAACCAAAGTCTTTCCAGTATCAGCTGTGTATTCAGCACCAAAACGGAAAAATGGATATTTAAAGACATTGGCTAAGATGACCAAGAGAAGTAGAGACCAACCGTAAGAACCGCCAGCTTGAGTGGAAGATACAATGTGGGAACCTCCAACAGCGGCAGTTGCCATTAGGATTCCAGGTCCCATTGCTTTTAGCTTGCTTGCCCAGGTTGATTGATTTAAGGAAATAGCTTGTGACATGATAAATACTCCTTTTTGAATTTTCAGAATAATCTGGATATGTAATCTATATTCTACAAAAAACTTTGGGAAAATGCAAGAATATTTTGAAAAAAGATAGAAAATTACAGAAAATTTACAAAGAAGATCTGAAAATAACTGCTATGATAGTAAGGTACAGCAGGATAAAGAAAAACCGAGAAGTTTCTTTCTCGGATTTGCTTATTATGAGGTTCTTACTTTCTATGCTCCAAGAGTTGATTGATGTGATCCACTTTTTTAGCTTCTTTTTTATAAAGAATAGCCCAGATGATGAGGTAGACAATTGCAAACTCGATAATGAGCTGGAGATAGAAGAACCAGTGGAAGGGGAACCAACCTGCTAGGGTTGCTAGTGGGACAAAGCCAGCCAGCATAAGGAAGAAATGAGTCAGAGTGGCACGAAGCATGCTCCAGTCACGGCTGAATAATCGTTTACCAAAGTTGAAGAGAATACCGATGGCTGCCCAGATAAGAGTACAGTAGAGCAAGACCAGGGCACCGTGAACCTGATGTTGAGCCATCACTTGGCCGATGATAGAGTAGGGATTTAGTGGTGCGTAGATACTCGGTGCATAAATGAGTGAAAAGATGATAGAGAGGATGAGGCCGATAAGAACACCGGTGGCTGCGTCGTGAAATACTTGTTTTTTCATAGTTCTAATTTCTCCTTGATGGTTTTTAGGTAACGGCGTGAAGAGTAGGTGAAGCTTTCGTTTTTCAAGAAAATTTCTACTAGGCCGTTGGGGGTGAGCTTGAGATGAGAGATGGAATCGATATTGATGATTTCTGATTGGGAAATTTGGATAAAATTGGTTGGCAGAATTTCAAGGACCTGATAGAGTCGCAAATCAATGCTGTAGGTCTGACTCGCGGTTTCGGCTAGAACCTTCCGATTCTCGATATAGAAGCGTTGAATCTTGCCAATCTCAACGAGATAGACCTGATTATCGATTTTCCCTTTGATTTTTTCTGTTAGATCCAGATTTTCTGCGAACTCGATGACTTTCTGGACTTTATCTGTCGGCTGAGGTGCTTGAACAATCAGCTTTTCCTCTTCGTAAGTTTCACTAATCTGTAGTTCTACTTTCATAAACTTCTCTCCTTGTTTTTCATACAAAATTAATCTCACTTCTTGTACATCTTTATTAATACTCTTCAAAAATCAAATTCAAACCACGTCAGCGTCGTCTTGCCGTACTAAAGTACTGTCTGCGCCTAGCTTTCTAGTTTGCTCTTTGATTTTTATTGAGTATACCACTATTTTATGCCCCCTGGCAAGGGACTTTGTCTATGTGGAGGGATTTGGCTCCTATGTGGCGCTTGCTTTTCTGTCCTATCTGAAATATGGTATAATAGCACTAATCAATTTCTAGGAAAACAGGTACAGAAAGGGGCTGAAAAATGTCTCATATTATTGAATTGCCAGAGGTGCTGGCAAACCAAATCGCGGCTGGAGAGGTCATTGAACGTCCTGCCAGTGTGGTCAAAGAGTTGGTAGAAAATGCTATTGACGCGGGTTCTAGTCAGATTATCATTGAGATTGAAGAGTCTGGTCTCAAGAAGATTCAAATCACAGATAATGGTCATGGAATTGCCCACGATGAGGTAGAGCTGGCTCTGCGTCGTCATGCGACCAGTAAGATAAAAAATCAGGCAGATCTCTTTCGGATTCGGACGCTTGGTTTTCGTGGTGAAGCCTTGCCTTCTATCGCTTCTGTTAGTGTTTTGACCCTTTTGACGGCGGTGGATGGTGCTAGTCATGGAACCAAGTTAGTCGCGCGTGGGGGTGAAGTTGAGGAAGTCATCCCAGCGACGAGTCCTGTGGGAACCAAGGTTTGTGTGGAGGACCTCTTTTTCAACACGCCTGCTCGCCTCAAGTATATGAAGAGCCAGCAAGCAGAGTTGTCTCATATCATTGATATTGTCAACCGTCTGGGCTTGGCCCATCCTGAGATTTCTTTCAGCTTGATTAGTGATGGCAAGGAAATGACGCGGACAGCTGGGACTGGTCAACTGCGACAAGCAATCGCAGGAATTTATGGTTTGGTCAGTGCCAAGAAGATGATTGAAATTGAGAACTCTGACCTAGATTTCGAAATTTCAGGTTTTGTGTCCTTGCCTGAGTTAACTCGAGCCAACCGCAACTATATCAGCCTCTTCATCAATGGTCGTTATATCAAGAACTTTTTACTCAATCGTGCTATTCTTGACGGCTATGGTAGTAAGCTTATGGTAGGCCGTTTTCCACTGGCTGTCATTCACATCCATATTGACCCCTATCTAGCGGATGTCAATGTGCATCCAACCAAGCAAGAGGTGCGGATTTCCAAGGAAAAAGAATTGATGGCCTTGGTCTCAGAAGCTATTTCTAATAGTCTCAAGGAGCAAACTTTGATACCTGATGCCTTGGAAAATCTTGCCAAATCGACTGTGCGTAATCGTCAAAAGGTGGAGCAGACCATTCTCCCACTCAAAGAAAATACTCTCTACTATGAGCAAACAGAGCCGACAAGACCTAGCCAAGCTGAGGTGGCTGATTATCAGGTTGAATTAACTGAGGAAGGGCAGGACTTAACCCTGTTTGCAAAGGAAACTTTAGATCAGTTAACCAAGCCAGCAAAACTGCATTTTGCAGAGAGAAAACCTGCTAACTATGACCAACTAGACCATCCAGAGTTAGATTTAGCCAGTCTGGATAAAGCCTATGATAAGCTAGAGCGAGAAGAATCTTCAAGCTTCCCAGAGTTGGAATTTTTCGGGCAAATGCATGGGACCTATCTCTTTGCTCAAGGGCGAGATGGACTCTACATCATAGACCAACATGCGGCTCAGGAACGGGTCAAGTATGAGGAGTACCGTGAAAGCATTGGTGATGTTGACCAGAGCCAGCAACAACTCCTAGTGCCCTACATCTTTGAATTTCCAGCGGATGATGCTCTGCGTCTCAAGGAAAGAATGGCACTTTTAGAGGAAGTGGGCGTCTTTCTAGCAGAGTACGGAGAAAATCAATTCATCTTACGCGAACATCCTATTTGGATGGCAGAGGAGGAAATTGAGTCAGGTATCTATGAAATGTGCGACATGCTACTCTTGACCAAGGAAGTTTCTATCAAGAAATATCGAGCAGAGTTGGCTATCATGATGTCCTGCAAGCGGTCTATCAAGGCCAATCATCGTATTGATGATCATTCAGCTAGACAACTCCTCTATCAGCTTTCTCAATGTGACAATCCCTATAACTGTCCCCACGGACGTCCTGTTTTGGTGCATTTTACCAAGTCGGATATGGAAAAGATGTTCCGACGCATTCAGGAAAATCACACCAGTCTCCGTGAGTTGGGGAAATATTAAACTAAAAGGAAAACTATGTACGAATATTTAAAAGGAATCATTACCAAAATTACTGCTAAATACATTGTTCTTGAAGTCAACGGTATCGGTTATATTTTGCATGTGGCCAATCCCTATGCCTACTCAGGTCAGGTCAACCAAGAAGCTCAAATTTATGTGCATCAAGTTGTACGTGAGGACGCCCATCTACTTTATGGATTTCGCTCAGAAGACGAGAAGAAGCTCTTTCTCAGTCTGATTTCGGTTTCTGGGATTGGTCCTGTATCAGCTCTTGCTATTATCGCTGCTGATGACAATGCTGGCTTGGTTCAAGCCATCGAAACCAAGAACATCACCTACTTGACCAAGTTCCCTAAAATTGGTAAGAAAACAGCCCAGCAGATGGTGCTAGACTTGGAAGGCAAGGTAGTAGTTGCAGGAGATGACCTTCCTGCCAAGGTGGCAGTGCAAGCTAGCGCTGAAAACCAAGAATTGGAAGAAGCTATGGAGGCCATGTTGGCTCTGGGATACAAGGCAACAGAGCTCAAGAAAATCAAGAAATTCTTTGAAGGAACGACAGATACAGCTGAGAACTACATCAAGTCGGCCCTTAAAATGTTGGTCAAATAGGAGCAGAGCATGACAAAACGTTGTTCGTGGGTCAAGATGACCAATCCGCTCTACATTGCCTATCATGATGAGGAGTGGAGCCAGCCCCTCCATGATGACCAAGCATTGTTTGAATTGTTGTGTATGGAAACCTATCAGGCAGGCCTGTCTTGGGAAACGGTGCTCAACAAACGCCAGGCTTTCCGAGAAGCCTTTCATGGCTATCAAATTCAAGCAGTCGCAGAGATGACCGATACCGAATTGGAAGCCTTGCTGGAGAATCCAGCCATCATCCGAAATAGAGCCAAGATTTTTGCTACACGCGCTAACGCCCAAGCATTTTTACGACTACAGGAAGAATATGGCTCTTTTGATGCCTATCTTTGGTCTTTTGTTGAGGGGAAAACTATCGTCAATGATATTCCTGATTATCGCCAAGCCCCAGCTAAAACACCTTTGTCTGAGAAATTAGCTAAAGATTTCAAAAAACGAGGCTTCAAGTTCACAGGCCCAGTCGCCGTCTTGTCTTTTTTACAAGCAGCAGGCCTGGTTGATGACCATGAGAACGATTGTGAGTGGAAAAGCGGTCATTAGTGTGTACAGGTAACTCGCATATCTGAGAATAGAATATAGAAAAAGCTGAGAAACTTTTCCCAGCTTTTTATATATACTATTAGATTTGTTAGAGTGAAGTCAAAAAAGTGATTCCACCTAAAATAACACCAGCTGAATTTGGAATGATTAGTATCCAATCCTTCTTAGGTTCCTTTGTCCATCCATAAATAACCCAGATTAAGCAAGATATAGCAGCTGATAAAGGTTGAAATGGTTGAGCTTTATTTCCCTGTAAATTAGCGATAATTTGAGGTATGTAGGCAATAAATACTATAATTCCAATAAAGGCACCAATAGAACCTACGATTCGATTAATTTTTTGTTTTGTCATATACACCTCCTTCAAAAGGATAACATAGAAATTAGCGAAATGCAATAAATTCAGATACAAATTGTAACGAAAACGAATACAAAAGCACAAAAATAGAGAAACTATTTATTTTTTGTTATAGTCAAAGCGAATGACTTGCTCCTGTGCATCTACATGGGCATGGACGCCAAAGGGGACAATTGCTCTTGGAGTTGCGTGGCCGACATTTAGATTATAGAGAATCGGAATATTGCTGTCAATAATATCCAATAGTGCCTCTTTATAGTCGTCATAGAAAGTTTCATCCATAGGTTTTCCGACCAGGAGTCCACTGATGGCCTCGAATATACCAGTGTTCTTTAAAGTCTGCAACATCTTTTTGAAGTCTTCCGGCTCAGGCTTTTCTTCGCTTGTTTCTAGTAAGAGGATTTTGCCTTCCCAGTCTGACAAGTCAGGGAAAAGTTTGTATTTTTGACAGAGCTCCGTGCTATCTGCGTATCGAGAGTTGTCAAAGATATCGTAGAGGGATTCGAGGCAGCCACCGAGGATTTTCCCCTCGAACTGTGCATTTCCTTGCAACAACTCAAAGCCGGTATTTGCATGACTGATACGAGGTGTTCCCAGAGCCTTGGGACTGAAATCAGTCCTTTCATCATACCAAACGTCACTAGGCCGGATTTCTGAGATTCTTCCCGTCTCAATCAATTCTTTAAAGTAGTGAAGGCTATAGGCTAACATTTCTTTGTCTAATTCACAAATGTCTGCTAAGAAGGATTGACCATAAAAAGTCTTGATTCCTAGTTTATGCAACATGAGATGGTTCATGGTTGTATCCGAGAAGCCAAGAAAAATTTTTTGTTTGATAACCTTTTGTAGTTGGTTATTTTCAAAAAGATAAGGCAACAAACGATAGGTATCGTCTCCACCGATGGCACATAGGATCATATCGATGCTATCATCAGAAAAGGCATGAATCAAATCCTCTGCACGAGCTTCAGGATGGTCCTTGATAAAGTCTAAGCCTTTTAACGAATGGGGCAAAAAGATAGGATTGAGTCCCAGATCCTTGAGACGTTGGACACCTAAGTCTACTTCGTGTTTGACAAAGTCCTCTCCGATAATGCCACTAGACAAACTAACAATACCAATAGTAGAAATCATATTTTATCCTCCTAGAAATAGATTGAGCCTATTTTATCACAAAAGATTAGATAGAGCTATGTGGGATTTCAGAAGAATGCTTTTAAATCAAAAAAGTAAGTGAAAAAGCAACCGCGCCTGCAGTTGCTTTTATCATTCTTCTTAATAGCGTGTTGGTCCTGCACTTGCGCTTCGGATGTTCAATCGTTTCTTAAGATAGAAGCGAAGGGCTAGGAGGGCTGCTCCGATAATAGCCAGCGGCAATGGAGCAAGTACTGGGTTAAGGCTAGCTGGTAGGAAGCTTGTTGCAAAGAAGACAAGCAACCAAAGGAACATAGAAGCTAGGATAACTAGTACAGATTTCCAGAAAGGTGGGCGTTGACTGCGATCCATGTCTGGTCCATAGTATTGGTAAACAAAGTAGTACATCAAGTAGAAGGCAAATCCACCAACCAGTCCAACTAAGAGGAGGGTAATCAATCCATAGCCGAAAGCTTGATCTGCTGAGAAGAAGGTTGTGAGGGCGCTGACGAGGGCAAAGAGGCTAGTGATGAAAAGGGCTGAGTCCATAATCATGAGTTTTGGATCATCATTTTCTTTTGGATGCTCTTTTTCATATTGCTCCTTAACAGTGAAGCTATGAGCCCAGTGGGTCGGTGCGCCATAGAGGGAACGAGCAGTCGTACCTTTGGCTTGCTCCTCAAGGATTTGGGGAATAACTTCCTCAAAAATAGCCTTGATTTCAGCGTCTGTTTTCCCATCTTTGATGAATTGTTGGGTAGCGATGTGGACAAACTCTTGGTTTTTCTTTGTTAATTTTTGTAGATCAATCTGAGACATAGGAACTCCTCTTAGAACCATTTTTTATGGATGAGATAGAGAGTGAGCGAGACACTCATAGCAAAGGCGATAAAGACGATTAACCAGAAGGCATTAGGCTCGCCGTTTAAGGGGATTTCATTATCCTTAAAGTTCATCCCGTAGGCAGAAAAGACCATGGTTGGGATGGACATGACGATGGTCACAAGGGCCAAGGTTTTCATGATGTTGTTCTGGTTGTTGGAAATGATAGAGGCAAAGGTCTCCGTCATAGAGTGCAAGACGTTTCCATAAATATCTGCCATCTCGATGGCCTGTTGGGTTTCAATCAGGGTATCTTCAAGCAGGTCTTCGTCCTCAAGGTATTTCTTGATATTGCTGGTTGAGCTGGTCAATTTCTTAATCACACGCTCATTTGTTTTGAGGGAAGCCTTGAAATAGACGATAGTTTTTTCCAACTCCATGAGCTCAATCAATTCTTCATTACGAGTTGATTGATGCAGTTGACTTTCGATTTGTTCACTCTTACGGTCGATTGAACGAAGGGCTGTTAGGTAAAGCTCTGCATTGCGATAGAGAATCTGAAAGATAAAACGCGAACGCATGAAAGTGTAGAAATTACGCAAGCGACGGTTGATAAAGACATCGAGGACAGGTAGTGGTTCCAAACACGTAGTGATAATGGTTTCCTCGGTGATGATAATACCAAGCGGGATGGTTACGTAGTAGGTGCGGTTATTTCTTTCCTCTGTGACCGGAACGTCTACGATAATCAGGGTATACTCGTCTTCAATCGTAATACGAGACATTTCTTCCGCATCGAGCGGTGCTCGAAGGTCGGCAATATCAATGTCGAAGGCGTTAGCGATTTCGAGTGATTCATTTTGAGTCGGATTGACGAGATTGATCCAAGTACCCGGTTCAAGCGTATCGATCTCTTTAAATTCAGTTGTTGTAGAGAGAAAAACTTGTTTCATATCCCTTATCCTTTCTCATTTTTCAGATTTTTTCACACCGTACTATTATACTACAAAATCGGCCTTTTTCAAAATAAATCTAACAAAAATCCTGTTGCTATTGGATTTTTACTTTGTCTTGAAATGTTGATTTTTAAATTTGCTCCCCTTTTTGCTCCCCCTATAGTGCTTTTAGTGCAGTTTCGTAGAATGATACTGCTTTTTTTGCGTTCTCTTTTGAGAGGTGACTATATATATCCATGGTCATTGATAAAGTGGAATGACCTAGGCGGTACTGGAGTTCCTTGTATGGTATTCCAGAGTTAAGCAAGAGACTAGCGTGAGTGTGACGGAATCCATGAAAGCCAATGTTAGGAACATCAGCACGCTTAAAATGTGTTTGCAATCTTCTTTTAAGTCTTGAACTGCTAGGATACTCATGAATGAAATCAGAAAATACCACGCTTTCACGTTGTCCTATCTTCCAAGCCTCTTTAGTTTGGCGCAGTTTGTACTGCTTTAGCATGCTAACAGTCGCTTGATCTATATCTATATCCCGATAACTAGCCTTAGATTTTGGGCTATTGATTTCTAGATCCCGATTTAGTGTTTTGGTAATATGTACAACGGCATTATCTAAGTCAATATCAGACCAGCTAAGCGCTAGAGCCTCATTGATACGGCAACCAGTAGCCAATAGGAACTTATAGAGCGTCGTCTCATAGTAATAACGGTATCTATGAGTATCTAAATTATCGAGATAACCAAGAAATTTTTTTAGTTCTTGATTTTCAAAGTGCTTTACTTTTTTCCGCTTTGCTTTCTGAGTGTTACGAGGTAAAATAACATCACGCGCAGGATTGGACGGTATAGCTTGCATGGTTACGCCATACTGTAAGATACGTTTGTTTAAAGCATGTATCTTGTCATAGTGTAGAAAAGCCCCTTTTTCCCCTCTATTAGTCTTGTCAGCAAGTTCGTTGATAATTGACTGGATAAGTGGAGTAGTGAGCTTATCGAGCTTGTAAGTCCCCAAAATAGGCAATATATGATTATCGATTAGCTTTCTAACATTGCCTTGAGTGTTTGGCTTAACCGTATTCTTATAACTTTCTAACCAGAGATTGGCTAATTCTTGATAGTTTTTTATGGTGCTAGCCTTTTGTCTAGTAGATCCTGCTTTTTGAAAAGCTATTTTTTCTTGATTGGCTTTCTGTTTTAATTCCTTTTGTGTCCGACCTGTTACCTTGGTTTTGACTTTCTTTCCTGTTACCTGGTCAACTCCTAGATATACATTAGCACGATAGACTTTACTACCGTCTTTTTTTATAACTTCAGTTATTTTCATGATTTAAACCTTTCTAAAATACATCAGCAGGCAAGCCATTATCAAAAAGGTTTTATATCATGCTAGGGCTTCACAGATTGCCCCACATTCGATTTTAAAGAGTCCGACGGTAAATAATACCAGAATAAAAAACAAGGCGGATATGGGCTATTATGGGCTTGTTTATAGTAAGTAGTCCTATATTTAAAGTTTTTTATCGTCAGTTAGCTGTTTTAAAGTTTTTTCAAAGTCCGAGTTTATCTTTTGAGTTTTGTTGAATAGTTGGTACTCTGCTTTTGCTTTATCTTTCGCAACCTTGGAAGTGATTTTCCCATGACCTTCTAAAATATCGTATTCTTGGAAAGTCAAAAAGCGGTCAATGCTTTGGGCTAGTTGTTGCATTGTCTGAGCTTTTCGCTGTTCTATCTGTCTTTCCAGATAATCAAAATAGCTAGATATTCCTCTTTCAAGGGAACGGATTTCTGTTTCTGAAAGGTAATTCTTTGCTATTTGGGTATCTGCTTGCAGTATGCGACCATTAGGGGAGTTTTTCCATGTTGTAAGTCCCATGTTGTCTTTTGTATGGTCAGCTTTCGTGTAGATAATTTCCGCAGCAGTTTGGCCAGTGATTGCATAATGAAACTTATTCTGTACATCAGCATAGAATTGCTTAGTCAACGTACTTTGTGGATCATAGTCAATAGAAATTTCTGCAAAAATATCTGTAATCTGCAACCATATACGACGCTCACTAGCCCGGATAGAACGCACGCGCTCCAACAGCTCACGGAAATAGTCTTTTTCCAGCAAGTTTTCGCCTTGTTTCAGACGGTTGTCATCCATGGCGAACCCTTTTATCATGTACTCACGAAGTACTGAAGTAGCCCACTGTCTAAATCTCGTAGCTTTTTGGGAATTGACACGGTAACCAACTGAAATGATGGCGTCAAGGTTGTAGTAGCTGACATCCTTAGTTTGGGTTTTATCAGCAATTGCACCGTGTTTTGTGGTTATTTCCATTTTGGAAACAACCACCTTTTCTTCTAATTCGCCCTCTTCAAAGATATTTTTTAGGTGTTTACTAATTGCAGGAACACCGACATCGAAAAGTCTAGCCATTTCTTTCTGACTAGCCCAGATAGTTTCGCCTTTGATGATGACACTAGCTGTCTCGCTATCATTATCAGCGGTATAGATTAAGAATTGTAATTCGTTCATGAGATCCTTTCTAAAATATTGTAAGTGGTTGACATTTGTTGACATCAACAAAATTGGTAGATATGGGGCTTATATAGTCTTGAAGCTTGAGCGAAGCCCGAGAATACACGCGCTTCAGGATTGTTGGACATTGTGGCGCGTGGGTATGCTATAGGTCGCATTTTAAATGCAAGAGTGGTATAATCATGTTGTAAATACCTAACCTTTCGCTTATTTTCAGTTAGGTACTATTAGACAAGTTGGCAGTAGCTAGCTTGTCTTTTTTGTTGCTATTTTACAATTTTGCCGTTTTTTGCGTTTTAGTCTGTAAAATCGGCTTTCTATTCGTCAATTTCCCCCGTTTTTGCACAATAGATAGTAAGAAGTGGAGAACTATTTGCTATTTTTTCGTTTTTTGCAAAATAGAGGTACTATTATTTACATTTTTCTACAAAGTGATTCTAGTAAATCAAGCAATATTGTTTTTTCCTTTTCTCCAAGAGTAAGAAAGCCTACGAGTAATAAAGCCTCGCGCTCTTTTTTTTGAAGAAGTAAATTATAAACGGCAGGTAAAACATCAAGAGCGTCAGGAGATTCGAAAACTTTCTTGATGAATCGTTTATTACCTGTAAGAGATTCTAAATAACCTTCTACAAAAGCTAATGAATTTATCATTTCTTTTTTTTCATCATGATTTTTAAACTCTCCGTTTCTTGACATATTTAAAATTATATCTAAACTTTCATAGCCTAACAGATATCCAACGCTTACCCCTAAGTATTTAGCAAGTTGCTGGGCTTTTTCTGGTTTAATTTGGCTTTCTCCGTTTTCCCAGCGTGATAGAGTCTTTTCTGATATGCTCATTTCTTTTGCTATTTCCTTTTGAGATAGCTTTTTTTCTTTACGTAACTCTTTTAATCTATTCATTTATATCAACACCTTTCAAATGTATTATATCATTCTTTTTCTTGAACCAGACAAAAAAAGTCCAATAAAATAAAAAATATCCTTTACAAAGATAAAAAGTGTCTGTATAATAAAAACCAATCAGACAAAAAGTGTCTGAACAGAACCTCCAGCACAACACTTTTCAATCTATTCTGCTGGAGGTTGATTTTAAAAATAATAGAAAGAGGTAAGACATTTGAAAAATAATATGCGTGTTATTTTAGCAAAGAAACGCTTGAAGGTGGCAGATGTTGCAAGAGAAACAGGGCTATCAAAAAGCACACTCACAGCTTTGTACTACGAGCGTACTAAGCGCCCAGATATTGAAACCTTGCTAAAGATTGCTAACTATCTAGGTGTTTCTATTGATGAACTACTAACACCAGAAGATTAAGAAAGGCAGGCAAGCAATGAAGAGGAACTATACAAGGGTCATTGATGAAATGCGAACCACTCATGGGCTGAACTTGGTAGCTATTGGCCAACGGATAGGAATAGATCCCCGAACAGTTGGTAAGTGGGCACAGGGCAAACATAAGCCCAACAAGGAAAGCAGGAAGCGACTAAACAAGTTATACAGAGAGGTCAAGCAAGACATGACAACACAAGTAAGTATTTTTGAAGAGACAACAGACCAAGGGCAACTATTACAGGTTGTTACTACTACTATTTTCCACGGTCAAGCGTTGGATATCTACGGAGATTTTGACAACCCACTTTTTAGAGCTGGGGAGGTTGCTAGAATGATTGACTACTCAAATAGTAGTTTGAGCAAGTTTCTTGAAATGGTAGACCAAGACGAAAAGGACAAGAAGAAAGTTCTTACCCCTGGAGGCGTTCAGCAAGTCTGGTTTTTAACTGAGCAAGGATTATATGAGATTCTATTCCAATCACGCAAACCAAAAGCTAAAGAGTTTAAGAAATGGGTTAAGCAAGTATTAAAAGATATTAGGCAACAAGGTTACTACATGGATGGGGAACTGGTGGAAGAACCACAGACCACTATAAAAGCCCCTGACACGTTGGCAGAGGCAGAGCGGTATTATATCGATACACTAGCCAAAGCCATTGCAGAGGCTAAAAATATGGACGAGAAGAGCCGTCTGACAAGCAAGCTAACCCGATTCATGCAGGAGGTAGAACCACAATGGAATTAGTCTACATGGACGGCAAGAAAGAGCCGTATACGCTGAGTAGTATTGTGGCAGAATGCACGGGATTGCAACATCACACAATAACCAAGACGATCCGCAAACATCAAGCAAGGTTTGAACAGTTCGGAAAGGTTGGATTTAAAATCCAAGCTATGGAGAGTGGCCAGAATACCAAGGACTATATTTTGAATGAGCAACAAGCGACCTTGTTAGTTACATTCTTAAAGAATACCGAGCAAGTGGCTAACTTCAAAACCAACCTAGTCAAAGCATTCTTTGAAATGCGTGAGGAGCTTTCTAAGTTTCGTATGCAGAGGGCGCTAGAAAAGCCAAAAAGAAAAACACTGCATGACAGTATTGAGACATGGCTTAATGCACCCAAGCACGCGCATAGCACCATGAACAACCTGCTACTGAAGGCAGTAACTGACAGGAACGCTAAGCAGTTAAGGGAAGAACGTGGGGGCTATAATGGCATTGATAGCTTGACCAGTGACGAGCTGGAGCAATATCAGGCATTTGAAGATATGGTAATAGCCATGATTGGCTTGAATATGAGTTACCAAGAAATCAAGGCTATGGCATTCAGAAATAAAAAAACACGCCAAAGAAGCGCGTGAGAGCAACAAAAAAGGCTTAGCAATAACCACACCGCAGAGCCTTTCACACTAACACTAAAACGAATTTAACAAAAAGCAGGCAAGCTATTATCAAAGGGGTTTTAGTAAAGATTTATACCTAGATTATAGCATATTTAGGGCAATTTGACCATACGGAGAGCGCCAACTCTTAAAACTGGTACTTTCTCACGCTTTCAATTTGGCGACTCTGAGCGTGAGGATTAACGTTATAAGAAACAACTCAAAAAGCCCCACGCTCTCGGTCGGCAAACTTCTGAGCATGAGGCTGTAGGCAAGAAAAACTGTATAAGAAACAACCATTCAAAATCCCCACACTCTCCGACCGCCAAGTTTTTGAGTGTGAGGATATACTGGATAGTAAAAGGCATTAAAAAGCCCTTAGGGCAATTACACAACATAGAAACATAGGTAAAAAACATGACAACAAAAAAAGCAACATCAAGCCAACAAGTTCTATTATCGGCTAAGAAACTAGCAGAATTAGGGAACGAATTAACCGACGTCATGAATGTTTTAGAAATGAATAACCTAGCTCTTGAAGGGCTTGAGTTTGCACTACAGAAAGATACAACCACGTTCTTATGGCTTGCTAAAAAATACGCTAATACAGCATACGCCCAGAATGAAAAGCTATACGATCGTCTAAATGAAATAGCATTTTTGCTTTTGAACAATGACAACGCTAAAGAGCTGGAGGTATACCATGACTAAAGATATTAAAGAAATGGCACAAGCCGAAGACGACTTGCTGAATATGGAACAACCTAAACAAGAGGAATTTATCAAGAACTATAAGGCGATGGTATAACATGAACGAACTAGATTTAACCAACACACAGGCGCTTATCTTTTCCGTGGTACTGATTGGCTTACTGGTCTATCTAAACCACCGAGACCGCAAAAAAAGCGCCCAATTTGAGCGAGAAAACCAACAGACGATAGAAACACCTAGCGAGGATTTAAACCCTGATTATGGGCGATATATCCAGCTTGCAGGGGTAAGAGTTTACGGAGGCACTGAATGAGTCTATCAGAGAATGACAAACGAGTATTAAGACTAATCAAGGTAGGGGCTGAGAACTCCATAACAGGGGCAGAAATCAGCCTGATCACTAAGCTGGCAGAAAGAACCGTGCAAGATATTATCAGCCGTCTAATCACGCGCCATAGCGTTCCTATTGTTGGGGTTCGCCATGGGACATTTAGAGGATATTTTATCCCAGCTAACAAAGAGGAGCTACTGGACGGAGCAAAGGCATTCTATAACCAAGTACAGGAAGAACAGAAACGCCTAACTGTCCTTTTAAATGCTGATTTAGAGAGTTACAAAGAAACCTTGAAGGAGGTGGGCGGATATGTTTAGCCTAAGCCGAGAAAGCGAGCAAGACCTAGCGCATGACATTCTGGAGGTAGTGGAAAGATACCTGGAAGCGCGTGATACAGTCAAACCACGACTGACAGGTTTAATCTCAGCCCAGGAAGTTATGGACGAGTTAGATATAAAATATATGACACTCCAAAAATGGGAAAAAGCAGGGCTAAAGCGATACCAGCCCCCACTAGAAGATACTAGGAAAATCTATTATAGAATTTCTGACTTGATGAAGTTTCTGGGGGTGGAGCATGGCAATTTACGAGGCTAAAGGCTTTCAGAGTAATCTTGTCTATCCATTTGATAAAATTGAGCCGTTCCAGTACATTGAACGCTTTAAGCCTTTGGTAGTCCCTGAAGGGGCAAACATTGAAGAATTTAAACGTACACAAGCGCCTTACTGTATCAGTGGGAAAGTGACGCCAGAAAAGCATGGCAGTTACAAGCGAAACAACTCCAGTCTAATCTATCGGGATTTGATTTTCCTTGATTATGACGATATACAGGGGACGTCTGAGGGCTTTATAAAGGTCGTTTCTAGCGCTTTATTTGGCTACTCCTATATCTTATACCCGACTATCAAACATAGCTTAGAAAAGCCCCGTTTTCGCCTTGTAGTGAAGCCTGATGATGTGATGAATGAGGCAACCTATAAGCAGGTAGTTAAGGAGATAGCGGACAAGATTGGGCTACCCTTTGACATGGCCAGTTTAACATGGTCACAACTCCAAGGGCTACCAGTAACAACAGGCAACCCAGCAGACTATCAAAAAATCGTAGAGCATGGCCTAGATTATCCAGTCCCTAAGGTTGAACCAAGAGCGAAGCAAGAAACTACGGAGCGTTACAAGCCTAGAGCAAGTGGCCAGAGGTCAATGACTATGAGGATCATTGACACGCTTTTCAACGGATTTGGAGACGAGGGAGGGCGAAACGTGGCATTGACACGCTTTGTAGGTTTACTCTTTAATAAGTGGGTTGATTGCGACCTAGAGACCGCCTACGAGCTGACAAAGATAGCTAATAGCGTGACGGTTGAACCATTGCCTATTGAAGAGCTAGACCGCACTTTTAGCAGTATAGCACGGGCTGAATATAGAAAGAGAGGTTAGAACCATAGAACTAGAAGAATTAGCAAACCTAAAAAGTGAAATCTTGGAGGTCAGAGAGCAAGAACAACCTCCTAGAACGATGAAGGAGCTTGAAAATCGTATCTTTAAAGCTGGAGAAGAATGGCGGGCAGAACATACCGAAACTAAGGTAAATGAGACCACAGGGGACGTTACCGAAAAGGTTGCCATGCCTCAGACATTCACAGTAGCTAAAATACTTAGCGAGATTGTCACATTTACTTTTATCAGCAAGAGCAATATACCTGATTATAGCCTGCTCTATATCTATGATTTAGACGAGGGTATCTATACCGCTAGTAATGATCTATTCAATCTTTTGTGTAAAACCTTTGATGTGAGAATTAAACCCAGAGAGTGGCCACAGATTAAGTTAATGGTTAGAACATTAGCAAAGATACGAAAACCCTTAGAAAGTGCTAACCTTATTCCCGTACAGAATGGCATTATCAACTTAGAAACTAAGGAACTACTCCCCTTTAGTCCTAAGTATGTAATTACAAGTAAGATAAGCACGGCCTACCGCGCGCCTAAACGAGTCCCAACAGATAGAGAGGGCAAAACTTTTGATGATTGGCTAAACTCAATCGCTTGTAATGATAGTGAACTGGTAACACTGTTTTGGCAGATTATCCTTGAAGCTATTAACCCTAACCATACCCGAAATAAGTTTGCCATCTTCTACGGGGACGGTAACAATGGTAAAGGGACATTTCAGCGCTTCCTTATCAACCTGATAGGGGAAAGCAATATATCAGCCTTAAAACCTGCACAGTTTGCTGAAAAGCATAACTTAGAAACCCTGGTAGGTAAAGTTTGTAATATCGGAGATGAAGCCCCAAACGAATACTTAAAAAATCCGTCTGATTTAATGAGTATCACTAGTGGGGACACTGTTCTAGTCAATCCAAAAGGACGCCCAGCCTTTGAAGCTACTTTCAAGTTATTCAATATCTTTTCAGGGAATTATATCCCCAATGGTGGCAACAAGACAAAAGGCTGGTATCGTAGAATTATGATTGTCCCTTTTAATGCTGACTTTAACGGGGAGAAGGAAAAACCTTGGATAAAAAATGAATTTTTGGTCAATGATGAAGTATTAGAGTATGCACTTTACAAAGCTATCAATCAAGAGCCATTTACTCACTTTATCGAACCTAAAGCAGTTAAAGGACTCCTAGAAGAATACCAGGAGGATAATGACTACTTACTTTCATGGGTTAAGCATGAATACATGGAAAAAGGTTGGCATGAGCTGGACGTAGTACCTGTTTTTATACTAACTAGGTCGCTGAAACATTATGCTGAAGATATGGGAATACCCAAGCCCAATGTTTACGGGGCAGGAAAAGAAACGATAAGACACTTACAACAGTTAACACCTAATCATTACAAACTTAAAAGAGCGAGGGTCAAAGTTGAAGATTATGACAAACTAGATCCGCTAGAGTTTGAAAGAACCAAACTATCCAAAACTAATCACGCTGTCGTTAAAGACTAAAATGTTACCTTCTTTTTATGCCCTAAACCCTTGGTATATCTAGGTTTTTACCCAAAAATGTTACCTTCTTGTTACCTTGTTTAGAAAGAAGGTAACGTTGTCAAACCCTTGATACTACTGACTTTTTTGGGAAAATGTTACCTTGTTTTTAACTCTCTATATAGGGAAAAAATAGTATTTTTATATATAAGGGCTATGACTTCAAAAGAAGGTAACATGGTAACAAAAGGGTCTAAACCCTTGGGGGAGTAAGGCTGAACTATGTTACCTAGAAGGTAACAAAATGGGGTAGATAGTACCGACCCCCTTGCAATGGTGTAACTACTAGTGACACCCTTAAAACAGAAAGAGGAAAAACAACATGACATTAAAAACATTTTCGGATAAAGCCAAAACATTTACTTTCACTTACGAATTTAAAGACCTAGATACTGCTATGGTAGCAGGTCACGCGCTACTTGGATATATGACTGGAACTTATGAAGTACCATCTATTTCAATAACTCACAAGGATAAGGGAACGCTTGTCGCCGAGTATGTGGAGGATAGCAAACTAAACAAGACCTTCAAGCGTATTTGTGACAGTTTTAAAGACTACTACAACCAACCAGTGAACGATGAAGCATTTGAAGAACGTTACAAACGGGAGCGCGTGCTTCAACTCAAAGAGTCAGAGGATTTTGAGAGTTTGCTGGAAAAGGTCACAGACTACGAGCTGGAACTATTAGACTATGCTGATCGCTTGCTTTCTGATAAGCCTATCCCTATGGACTCTATGACTGCTTTTGGTACGTTGGAAATGCTGGGCGATGAAAGTATTAGACTACTCCAGAAGTTGGACGTAGAGGGTGAATATAAAGGCCTTGCTGGTTATTCTGGTTAATAAATACAGGACGGGGAGCAATCCCCTTTTTGTTAACAAGTCAATAGTTTTGGTTTTTTCCATATAGGGGGAGATAGTGAAGTAGTTGCAATTTACCAAACGAACACCGTAGAAAGGATGCAATATGGAACGTGATAGCCGAGGGAGATTTTTACCAGGCAACCAAGTAGCAAAAGGCAACAGGGGCAACAGAAAGCCAAAATATGGCAATAGCAACGCTTTGAAGCATGGACTGCGTAGAGGATATACTGGACTGTTACCAAGCCGAAAAGGTGGGGTGTCTATATATAAAAATGGTGCATATCTTGGAGCGCTATCAGGCAAGTATTTCCACCATTCTGAAGATGGAGCGCTTTGGGTAGATTATAGTGCTTGTCAGTATTTGATTTCAGCTTGTGGCTTTCCTGAATCTATGTTTAGCGAACCAGAAGAATGGTAAGGGTGTACATACTTGAACTCCGAGCGAACGCCGAGAAAGTGGCCATATCCCCCTATCATTTATCAAGCAGATAAGGACGACAATAAGCCTTCTTAATTGCTTGCAAAACGATAGGGAGTTAAGACGAATTTAAAAGCTCCTTATTTTCGTTTTTCTCCTTACAAAATGACAGGGAAATAAGAACTAAAATAACTCCCCTTATTTTCCTACCAAATGATAAGGAGATAAGAGCAGTTTAAAAGTCTGTTATTTTGGATTTGTTGCTTACCAAATGATAAGCAGATAAGCAAAGAAATAACTTGCCTTAATTGCTTGCAGAATGACAAGGAAATAAGGGAGATAAAAACGTCCCTTAATTGCCTATCAAACCATAAGGAGATATGGGGGCTATCTCCCTCCCCACGCGCTTCTATGAGCTTCACACCGTCATTGTACATTTTTTCTCACGGGAAAGCATTTGAAGCTAGAGCGAACATAGAGAAATAGCAAAAAAAGCCAAGGCGCTCCACCTCAGCTATAATCTCAATAATATTATATCATGAAGGAGCGAACTAATGGAGCTGGATAAGTTTAAAACGATGATGAACGTCAGAGAGAGGATGACATACTTTCTGAGATTCCAGAGGATGGCAGGGAGTGAAAACCAAGTTAGTATCGATGAAGAGGCTTGGAAACTTGTCTTACCTGATCAGTGGAATTTGAGTGGTGAACATGAAAAAGCAATCCGTGAGGGGTTGGAAATATTCGCCAACGATATCAATAAGATAGAGAACAAGCGAGCCAGAAAATACTTTATTATCCATTATTGCTACATGAGGAAGAAAACAATGAGTGAATGCGTAGAGATGGCAGGTACTAGCTCCACTAGCTACCACCGATACAAACAGGTAGCCGTCTTAAACTTTGCGAGAATCCACCAGAACGGAGAGCTAGAAGCATATAAGTAGGTAAATGTAGGCTGAGGCTTCATATTCGCCCCCTATTTTGCTTTGTTTCGTACTGGACAACTAAAACACCACGGACAAACTACAAGCCCTCAGAAACGAATCTGGGGGCTTTTGTGAGGTCATAATCTTATAAACCACGCGCTTCATGGTATAATATACCTATCAGCAACCAGCAATAAAAAAAGCACGTTTGACCGTGCTAGTTTCTTGCCTGCTGAACTCGTTAAATCTTAGCCCTTTTGTGGGGCTTTTTTGCTCCCCTTTTTGCGTACTTTTGGGGAGCAAGTAGTAAAAAGTAATGTTAGTGTTTTTTGTTCAAAAGCGCGTGATATAAGGGTTAGGAAGCCCTAAGAAAACATAAAATAAGAAGTTTTTTATTATACTACAAAATCGGCCTTTTGGGTAATAGAATCTCACTTTTTTTGGTATAATGGTAAGCAATAATGGACTAGAAAGAACAAAGATGCAAGATAAAATTGTCATTCATGGGGCGCGTGCCCATAATTTAAAAAATATTGATGTGGAGATTCCACGAGACAAGCTGGTTGTTGTGACCGGCTTGTCAGGCTCAGGGAAATCCAGTCTGGCCTTTGACACCCTCTATGCGGAGGGACAACGTCGCTATGTGGAGAGTTTGTCAGCCTACGCTCGCCAGTTTTTGGGAAATATGGAGAAACCAGATGTAGATGCTATTGATGGTCTCAGCCCAGCTATTTCCATTGACCAAAAAACGACTAGCAAAAACCCTCGCTCGACGGTGGGAACCACGACTGAAATCAATGACTATCTGCGTCTCCTCTACGCGCGTGTGGGGACACCTTACTGTATCAACGGGCATGGAGCTATCAAGGCTTCTTCTGTAGAGCAAATCGTGGATAAGGTTTTGGAGTTACCTGAACGCCAGCGCCTGCAAATTTTAGCTCCTGTCATCCGCAAGAAAAAAGGGCAACATAAGAGTGTTATTGAGAAGGTTCAGAAAGACGGTTATGTTCGTGTCCGTGTGGATGGGGAAGTCTATGATGTGACCGAAGTGCCAGAGTTATCTAAGAGCAAGCAACACAATATCGATGTCGTAGTTGACCGTATTGTTATTAAGGAGGGTATTCGTAGTCGGCTCTTTGATTCCATTGAGGCTGCCCTTCGTATCGCAGAAGGTTATGTCATTATCGATACCATGGACGACTCTGAGTTGCTCTTCTCTGAGCATTATGCCTGCCCAGTTTGTGGATTTACTGTTCCAGAGTTAGAGCCACGTCTCTTCTCATTCAATGCTCCTTTTGGCTCTTGTAGTGAGTGTGATGGCTTGGGAATCAAGCTGGAGGTGGATACTGATTTGGTAGTGCCAGATGCCAGCAAAACCTTACGTGAGGGGGCGCTAGCACCTTGGAATCCTATCTCATCCAACTACTATCCAAACATGCTAGAGCAGGCCATGACGGCTTTTGGAGTGGATATGGATAAGCCTTTTGAGGACTTGCCAAAAGAAGATAAGAACTTGATTCTCTACGGCTCAGATGGTAAGGAATTCCATTTCCACTATGAGAATGAATTTGGTGGCGTGCGCGATATTGACATTCTTTTTGAGGGAGTTGTCAATAATATCAAGCGTCGTTATCACGAGACAAACAGCGATTACACCCGCACCCAGATGCGTCTCTACATGAATGAGCTGACCTGCGGAACCTGTCACGGTTATCGTCTCAATGACCAGGCCTTGTCTGTCCGTGTTGGTGGTGAGAAAGGACCACATATCGGAGAAATTTCAGACCTGTCTATCGCTGATCACTTGGAATTAGTCAGTCAGTTGACTCTATCTGAAAATGAATCCATCATTGCTCGCCCTATTCTCAAGGAAATCAAGGACCGCTTGACCTTCCTGAATAACGTGGGTCTCAACTATCTGACCCTATCTCGTTCAGCAGGAACCCTTTCAGGTGGGGAAAGTCAGCGCATTCGCTTGGCGACCCAGATTGGTTCCAACTTATCAGGTGTCCTTTATATCCTGGATGAGCCGTCAATCGGTCTCCACCAGAGGGACAATGACCGTCTGATTGCCAGTCTCAAAAAGATGCGTGATTTGGGTAATACTCTCATAGTAGTGGAACATGACGAAGATACCATGCGTGAGGCGGATTATCTGATTGACGTTGGTCCCGGTGCAGGTGTTTTTGGTGGGGAGATTGTCGCTGCAGGTACGCCCAAGCAGGTGGCTCGCAACAGTAAGTCTATCACAGGCCAGTACTTGTCAGGTAAACGTGCCATTCCAGTACCAGAAGAGCGCCGTGTGGGAAATGGTCGTTTTATTGAAGTGACAGGAGCGCGTGAGAACAACCTGCAAAATGTCACTGCTCACTTCC
The DNA here is from genome assembly GCF_013277145.1 of Streptococcus sp. 3705. Classification (GTDB taxonomy): domain Bacteria; phylum Bacillota; class Bacilli; order Lactobacillales; family Streptococcaceae; genus Streptococcus. Next base: position 62,316 of record NZ_VMMJ01000016.1, read on the forward strand.
CACTAGGAAAATTCATCGCAGTGACAGGTGTATCAGGTTCAGGGAAATCGACCCTCATCAACAGCATCCTCAAAAAAGCCATTGCTCAAAAACTCAACCGCAATTCAGACAAACCTGGTAAATTTAAAACGATTACAGGGATTGAGTATGTAGACCGTTTGATTGACATTGACCAGAGTCCAATCGGACGAACGCCGAGGTCTAATCCTGCTACCTATACAGGAGTTTTTGACGATATACGTGACCTTTTTGCCCAGACAAATGAAGCCAAGATTCGAGGCTACAAGAAGGGGCGTTTCAGTTTCAACATCAAGGGTGGTCGCTGTGAAGCATGCTCAGGTGATGGGATCATCAAGATTGAGATGCACTTCTTGCCAGATGTTTATGTGGCTTGTGAAGTTTGCCACGGAACTCGCTACAACAGTGAAACTCTAGAAGTTCATTACAAGGAAAAAAATATCTCGCAGGTCTTGGATATGACCGTCAACGATGCGGTAGAATTTTTCCAACACATTCCGAAAATTCAACGCAAACTTCAGACTATCAAGGATGTGGGACTGGGCTATGTGACGCTAGGTCAACCAGCTACCACCCTTTCTGGGGGAGAAGCCCAGCGTATGAAGTTGGCTAGCGAACTCCACAAACGCTCGACAGGAAAATCTTTCTACATTCTGGATGAGCCGACGACAGGGCTTCATACAGAGGATATCGCTCGCTTGCTCAAGGTCTTGGCTCGCTTTGTCGACGACGGCAATACAGTTCTTGTCATTGAGCACAATCTGGATGTTATCAAGACAGCAGACCATATTATTGATTTGGGACCTGAAGGCGGTGTCGGTGGTGGAACCATCATCGCAACAGGAACTCCAGAAGAAGTAGCGGCCAATGAAGCCAGCTACACAGGACATTATTTGAAAGGAAAGTTACATCATGAATAAACGTGTACAAGCATTTTTCGCTAAAATGCAAGAAAATGAACTAGATGGCATCATCATCAATAACCTTAAAAACGTCTATTACCTGACTGGTTTTTGGGGTTCGAACGGAACAGTCTTTATCAGCCGTGACCGTCAGGTCTTGGTGACAGACTCTCGCTATATCATCGCAGCTAAGCAAGAAACAAGTGGTTTTGAGATTGTGGCTGACCGTGATGAATTGGCTGTCATTGCCGGAATTGTCAAGGATATGGGCTTGTCTCGAATCGGTTTTGAGGACGAGATTTCGGTCTCTTATTATCACCGTATGCAGGCAGCTTTTGAAGGAATTGACTTGCTTCCACAAACTCAGTTTGTTGAAGGACTTCGTATGATTAAGGATGAGGCGGAGATTGCAGCTATTCGCAAGGCTTGTTCTATTTCAGACCAAGCTTTCCGCGATGCGCTTGACTTTATTAAGCCAGGAAAGACTGAAATTGAGATTGCCAACTTCCTTGACTTCCGCATGCGTGAGTTGGGAGCATCTGGTCTGTCTTTTGACACTATTCTAGCTAGTGGGATCAACTCTTCCAAACCCCATGCCCATCCTATGCACAAACCAGTGGAGCTGGGAGAAGCTATTACCATGGACTTCGGTTGCCTTTATGACCACTATGTCAGTGATATGACACGGACTATCTACTTGGGGCATGTTAGCGACGAGCAAGCAGAGATTTACAATACGGTTTTGAAGGCTAACCAAGCTCTGATTGACCAAGCTAAGGCTGGCTTAGGTTTCCGTGACTTTGACAAAATCCCTCGTGATATTATCATCGAGGCAGGTTATGGCGACTACTTTACCCACGGTATTGGACACGGTATTGGACTGGATATCCATGAGGAACCATACTTTAGCCAGACTTCTACAGAAACTATTAAGGCGGGTATGGCCTTGACCGATGAACCAGGTATCTATATCGAAGGCAAATATGGAGTTCGTATTGAGGATGATATCTTGATTACAGAGACAGGTTGTGAATTGTTGACCCTAGCTCCAAAAGAGTTGATAGTTATTTAAGAGTTAAACAACTCAAATGATTGACTTTTAAATTTTAAAGGTTTATACTGAAAGACGAAAACGGTAGGTGAGGCTACCATAGGGATACGGATGACTACCGCAAAGCAGTGGAGACACTACTCGTTGGTCAACAGTCCTGGTCGCGAAGGCCAAGACTAAGCTCATTACATTGCCCTATGGAGTTAAAGCTTGAACGAAAAACAGATAATTAGTTTTTTAATCCTGCCATTTTATGGTGGGATTTTCTACTGTTTAAATCAAAGAAAGGAGATAAACGATGCAAATTGACGACCATCCGGAACCGCACATACACAGCCAATCGCTGATTTGTGTCGTTCTGCCCTTATAAAGTGATTGGTCTCTGTGTATGAAACACATCATTCATATAGATAGGAGAAACCAATGAAAACTACAAAAGAAAGATTAGCAACAGCTATTCAAGTCCCTTTAGACGAGAGTCTATCTTTTTATAAGACAAGTCTAACAGGCTTGACTGAGGAGCAGGTGGAGAAAAATCGTGACCTATATGGCGAAAATACCATCACAAAGGGTCAAGAAGACAGTATCCTCAAAAAGATTTACGAATCCATTATCAATCCTTTTACGATCATCTTACTGGTCATCGCCGTGATTTCCTTGGTGACCAATGTCTGGTTGGCAAAACCAGGTCAAGAGGATCCGACGACTTCCATTATCATCGTTGTCCTAGTCCTCATTTCTGGTGGCATTCGCTTTGTCCAAGAACTCCGCAGTGATAAGGCAGCCACCAATCTTTCAAAAATGATTGTCAACACAGCGACTGTCATTCGTCAAGGAGAAATTCAAGAAATACCTATCGATGATTTGGTAGTGGGTGACGTGGTTAAATTAAGCGCTGGTGATATGATTCCAGCAGATCTTCTTTTATTTGAGTCGCGAGATTTCTTTGTACAACAGTCTGGCTTGACAGGCGAAAGTGATTCTGTTGAAAAATTGGCCGTGACCAAGGCAACAGTTCAACAATCTGATAGTCTGCTAGAAGCAGAAGCGCTCGCCTTTATGGGAACCAATGTCTTATCTGGTAGTGCCAAGGCCATGGTTTTGGCGGTTGGTGATGATACTATGATGGGGGCCATTGAGCAGACTCTGAACACCTATGACGAGCCCACTTCGTTTGAGCGGGAGATGAACAGTATCTCTTGGCTTTTGATCCGCTTGATGTTGGTCATGGTGCCCATCGTTTTCTTGTCCAATGGTTTAACAGATGGCGACTGGTTGGAAGCTGGCGTATTTGCCTTGAGTGTTGGTGTTGGGCTTACACCTGAGATGCTTCCTATGATCATCACGGCCAGTCTAGCAAAAGGCTCCATTATCATGGCCAAGGAAAAAGTGGTTATCAAGAAACTCAATGCCATACAGGACTTAGGGGCGATTGATATCTTGTGTACAGATAAAACAGGAACTCTAACCCAAGATGAAATCGTTCTAGAATATCCCTTGGACATCCACGGACGCTTGGATTTGACCGTCTTGAGACGGGCCTATCTCAATTCCTATTTTCAAACTGGCTTGAAAAATTTAATGGACAGAGCCATCATTAAACGAACTGAAAAGGAAGCAAAAGAACACGCCCTCTTGCAAAATCTAGCTCAAACCTTTCAAAAAATAGATGAGCTTCCTTTTGATTTTGAACGTAGACGGATGAGTGTTATTGTTAAGGATGAACACGAAACGGTTAGTTTGGTAACTAAGGGAGCTCTTGAGGAAATGTTGATGATTTCCAGTCATGCGGAGTATCATGGAATGATTACTCCCTTGACAGATGCTATTAGAGAAGAAATCTTAGCAGAAGTCAGACAGCTAAATCAACAAGGTTTGCGTGTCTTGGGAGTGGCCTATAAGTCAAGTTTGAGGGAAGGTCATGCCTATACAGTTGATGACGAAGGAGATATGATTCTAACTGGTTATTTAGCCTTCCTAGATCCTCCTAAACCATCTGCAGCACCAGCAATTAAGGCACTGTTAGAACATGGAGTTCAAACAAAGATTTTGACGGGAGACAGTGAAAAAGTTACCCAAGCAGTCTGTGAAAAGGTTGGATTAGATATTAATCAGATGCTGTTGGGGTCTGAAATTGATCAGATGAGTGATCAAGAATTGGCCCAAGCCGTAGAGGAGGTAACAGTCTTTGCCAAACTTTCTCCTGATCAAAAAGCAAGGATTATTTTGCAATTTAAGGCCAATGGTCATGCTGTTGGCTATATGGGAGATGGAATCAATGATGCTCCTTCTATGAAAGTTGCAGATGTGGGGATTTCTGTTGATACAGCAGTAGATATTGCCAAAGAAACAGCTGATGTTATCCTGCTTGATAAGGATCTTATGGTTCTTGAAAAAGGACTCGTTGAGGGTCGTAAGGTCTATGCTAATATGACCAAATATATCAAAATGACAGTGAGTTCTAATTTTGGGAATATCCTATCCTTATTGGTCTCTGGGATCTTTTTACCCTTTTTACCAATGGCACCAGTCCATTTGATTATCTTAAATCTAGTCTATGATTTGTCTTGTATTGCCTTGCCTTTTGACAAGGTGGACAAAGATTTTTTGAGAAATCCGCATACTTGGGAAGCTAAGTCTATCACACGTTTCATGATTTGGATGGGACCTATCTCTTCTGCTTTTGATATTTTGACCTTCAGTTTGCTTTATTTTATCATTGTACCTATGACAACAGGTCAAACTTATGTTCATGGGGCAGAGTCTGCCGTAGGCTTTATTGTTTTGTTCCAAACAGGTTGGTTTATCGAGTCCATGTGGTCGCAGACCATGGTTATCCATATGTTGCGTTCAGCCAACATTCCTTTTTTACAAAGTCGTCCAGCTTGGCTAGTCCTTGTGACAACCTTATTGGCTGCAGCCTTTGTGACTTTCCTTCCCTACAGTCCACTAGCTAGCCTTCTTCATTTGACTCCTTTGAAACCGATTTATTTCATCTTTTTGATTTTTATCATTATTTTGTACATGATTAGCGTGACAATTGTGAAAAAAATCTATATCAAGAAATATAAAGAATGGCTGTAAATTTCATTTTGTCAAGAAAAAAGTACGAAAATGACGAAAAAAGTCAAAAAAATTTAAAAATAGGTCGCAAGTCGGATGTTTTTTATGGTATAATAGACTAAACTGATAGTAACATGTAGCGAAAGGGGTAGGTACATGATTAAAATTTATACAGTCTCAAGTTGTACTAGTTGTAAAAAAGCAAAAACCTGGCTCAATGCCCACCAGTTAAGTTATAAAGAACAAAATCTTGGTAAAGAAGGAATTACGAGAGAAGAATTACTGGATATTCTAACCAAAACAGATAACGGAATAGCCAGCATCGTTTCATCTAAAAATCGCTATGCCAAAGCCCTTGGAGTGGATATTGAAGATTTGAGTGTCAACGAAGTTCTCAATCTTATTATGGAAACACCGAGAATTTTAAAGAGCCCAATCCTTGTAGATGAAAAACGCCTGCAAGTTGGCTATAAGGAAGACGATATTCGTGCCTTCCTACCACGCTCTGTCCGTAATGTAGAAAATGCAGAAGCACGTTTGCGTGCAGCTCTATAAACATCAAGGCTGGGGGCAACTCCCAGTCTTATTCTATTTTATACTCTTCAAAAATCAAATTCAAACCGCGTCAACATCGCCTTGCCGTATGCATGTTCCTGACTTCGTCAGTTTTATCTGCAACCTCAAAGCTGTGCTTTGAGCAGCCTGCGGCTAGTTTTCTAGTTTGCTCTTTGATTTTCATTGAGTATTAATCTCAAAAAGAAAGAAGAAAGAAATGAAAAAAATAGTTCTTGTTAGTCTAGCTTTCCTTTTTGTCCTGGTTGGTTGCGGACAGAAAAAAGAAACTGGGACAGTTACAAAAACAGAAAAGGATACGCTTCAGTCGGCATTACCAGTTATTGAAAATGCTGAGAAGAATACAGTTGTAACCAAGACTTTGGTCTTGCCCAAGTCAGATGATGGTAGCCAGCAAACCCAAACCATTACATACAAGGATAAGACTTTTTTGAGCTTAACGATTCAACAAAAACGTCCAGTCTCAGATGAGTTGAAGACCTATATTGACCAACATGGAGTGGAAGAAACCCAAAAAGCTCTTCTCGAGGCAGAGGAGAAGGATGAGGCCATCATAGAAGCTCGTAAATTAGCAGGATTTAAGCTTGAAACCAAACTATTGAATGAAACAGAACTTCAAACAACGACTAGTTTTGATTTTCAAGTTCTGGATGTCAAGAAGGCTTCTCAGTTAGAATATTTGAAGAACATTGGTTTAGAGAATCTCTTGAAGAATGAACCAAGCAAATATATTTCAGACAGATTGGCAAATGGTGCGACAGAACAGTAGAAAATCCAAATAAATAAACTGCCTGATTTGTAGAACGTAAGGAATTATGCTATAATGGTACTATTCTAAGGAAAGAGGGTGTTAGAATGGGATTTACTGAAGAAACAGTACGTTTTAAATTGGACGATTCCAATAAAAAAGAAATTAGCGAAACTTTGACTGATGTCTATGCTTCGTTGAACGATAAGGGCTACAACCCAATTAACCAAATCGTTGGTTACGTATTGAGTGGAGACCCTGCCTACGTTCCTCGTTATAATAATGCACGAAATCAAATCCGTAAATATGAGCGAGATGAAATCGTTGAGGAATTGGTCCGCTACTACCTTAAAGGACAAGGAGTCGATCTGTAACCTATGAGAATTATGGGATTGGACGTCGGTTCAAAAACGGTAGGGGTGGCCATTAGCGATCCGCTTGGTTTTACAGCTCAAGGGCTTGAAATCATCCAAATCAATGAGGAGCAAGGTCAATTTGGTTTTGACCGCGTTAAGGAGTTGGTTGATACTTACAAGGTGGAACGATTTGTAGTGGGCTTGCCTAAAAACATGAACAATACAAGTGGACCGCGCGTGGAAGCTAGTCAAGCCTACGGAGCGAAGCTAGAAGAACTTTTTGGTTTACCAGTAGACTATCAGGATGAACGCTTGACAACAGTTGCCGCAGAGCGTATGTTGATTGAACAAGCAGATATCAGTCGCAATAAGCGCAAGAAAGTCATTGATAAGTTAGCAGCTCAGCTGATTTTACAAAATTATTTAGATAGAAAATTTTAATATAAAGGAGAGGCTATGTCACACGATCATAACCACGACCACGAAGAACGTGAACTAATCACACTAGTAGATGAGCAAGGAAATGAAACCTTGTTTGAAATCCTTTTGACCATTGACGGAAAAGAAGAATTTGGTAAAAACTATGTTCTTCTAGTACCAGTTAACGCAGAAGAAGACGAAGACGGACAAGTTGAAATCCAAGCTTACTCATTCATCGAAAACGAAGATGGAACAGAAGGCGAATTGCAACCAATCCCAGAAGACTCAGAAGACGAATGGAACATGATTGAAGAAGTTTTCAATAGTTTTATGGAGGAGTAAAAATGTTCAGTGAACATTTTTACCCTTACGCTAAAAATAAAGACCGTAAGTAAGTCTGGGAGACTGTATCAGCCCAACTCCTAGAAATTAGAAGAGTTGGAACGTCCGGGGGACGTGTTTAGCCCTGCGCTAGAAAATAGAAACGCAGGCATATCCAGTGAACATTTTTACCCCAGTTCCTTTAAATAAGAGAGAACTGGTAAGTCTGGGAGACTGTATCAGCCCAACTCCCAGAAATTGGGAAGAGTTGGAATGTCCTGTGGATGTTTTTAGCCCACGTTAACATTTATAGTAGCTAGTTATTAGCTAACCAGGTAAGAGGTCGGGACGAAAATCCTGGCCTTGTTTTTATTAGTAACCATACTTTAATGCGATAATTGATTGGACTTTTGTCAAGGAGATGTGTATGTTTGAAGTAGAAGAGTGGCTTCATAGTCGGATTGGTTTGAATTTTAGGTCAGGTTTAGGCCGAATGCAGCAAGCGGTGGATTTGTTAGGAAATCCTGAGAAGTCTTACCCTATTATCCACGTAACAGGGACTAATGGGAAAGGATCTACCATTGCTTTTATGAGGGAGTTATTTATGGGACATGGCAAAAAAGTTGCGACCTTTACCTCCCCTCATATCGTCTCTATTAATGATCGAATCTGCATTAATGGGCAACCTATAGCAGACACAGACTTCATCCGTTTGGCTGAGCAGGTCAAGGAGATGGAAAAAACGCTTCTGCAAACCCATGACCAGTTGTCCTTTTTTGAATTGCTGACCTTGATTGCTTTTCTCTATTTTAGGGAGCAAGAGGTGGATTTGCTTTTACTAGAAGTGGGAATTGGTGGCTTACTTGACACGACTAATGTGGTAACTGGAGAGCTTGCTGTCATCACCTCCATCGGGTTCGATCATCAAGAAACCTTGGGTGATAGTCTAGAAGCAATTGCAGAGCAGAAAGCTGGTATTTTCAAGGCTGGTAAAAAAGCTGTGATTGCTAAGCTGGCTCCAGAAGCTAGGCTTGTCTGTCAGAAAAAAGCCGAATCTTTAGCTGTTGCCCTTTATCAGGCGAGTCAGGATTTTTCAATGCTGAATAGTGATTTTTCAAGTTCTTTGGGAACTTTTTCGCAGTTGAAAATAGGATTGGAAGGAGCTTATCAGCAGGAAAATGCGGCCTTGGCGTTGCAAACTTTTCTTATCTTTATGAGGGAAGGAAAGGAATCTATTGATGAGCAGGTTGTAAGACAGGCTTTGGAGAAGACCCATTGGGCTGGGCGTTTGGAGCGTATTCGTCCTCAGATTTACTTGGATGGTGCTCATAACCTCCCTGCCTTGACTCGCTTGGTTGAGTTTATCAAAGAAAAAGAGCAAGGAGGTTATCGTCCTCAAATCCTCTTTGGGGCCTTGAAACGCAAGAATTATCAAGGGATGTTGGGTTATCTGACTCAAAAATTGCCTCAGGTGGCACTCAAGGTGACTGGTTTTGACTATCAAGGTTCTCTGGATGAGACAGATGTAACAGGTTACCATGTCATTCCTTCTTACAGAGAATTTATCAGCAGTTTTGAAGAAAGAGCAGATGCTCAGGACTTGTTATTCATTACAGGGTCTCTCTATTTTATCTCAGAAGTACGGAGCCACCTACTGGGGCATGAGCAGATAAATTGACCTCTTCTTTTGTCTTTGTTATACTAGATGAATTGCTGGCTAAGGAAAATCTATTTTTCTAGCATGGCAAGAGAAAGGACATTTATTATGACATTCAAAACAGCAGCACTTTCTATTGTTTCTTTAGCGAGTGTATCTTTGCTAGTTGCTTGTTCCCAAAGAACACAACCAGTTCAACAGCCTGTGGCTCAGCAGCAGGTCCAACAACCTGCTCAACAACCTGCTCAACAACCTGCTCAACAGAATACCAATACTGCAAATGCAGGAAGTAATCAAAATCAAGCGGCTCCAGTACAGAACCAACCTGTTGCTCAACCGACTGATATTGATGGGACTTATACAGGCCAAGATGACGGAGACCGTATCACTTTAGTGGTCACTGGAACGACTGGTACATGGACTGAGCTCGAATCTGACGGGGATCAGAAAGTCAAACAGGTCACATTTGATGCAGCAAATCAACGCATGATTATTGGCGATGATGTCAAAATTTACACTGTAAACGGTAATCAAATCGTCGTAGACGATATGGATAGAGACCCATCGGACCAAATCGTTTTAACTAAATAAGACTATGCAAGTAGGAAGGGCTGGATTTTTCAGCCTTTTTACTTTTGCTTAGAAAATAATCATAAATACTTGCCTTCTACCGAATACCTGAGTTATACTAGTATCAATTACCTGTTTTTAGTGTTCAAAATATCAAGGAGGGGATATGAAATATAGAAAATTTCAATTATTGATGTCCAAGTATGGCTTTAGTCTTTCGATTATGCTACTTGAACTTTGTCTGGTTTTTGGTCTCTTTCTTTATTTAGGGCGCATGGCCCCCATTTTATGGATTACTGTCCTCATTCTACTGAGTATCATCACAATCATTTCGATAGTCAACCGTAATACGACTCCTGAGAATAAGGTAACCTGGTTATTAGTAGCCTTTGTGCCAGTATTTGGCCCCTTGCTCTATCTGATGTTTGGTGAAAGGCGATTGTCCAAAAAAGAAATCAAACAACTGAAGAAGCTAGGCTCCATGCATTTCCAAGAAGCAAATAGCCAGTTACTAAAAGAGGAATTAAAAGAAAGTGATAAGGCGGCATATGGCGTCATCAAGTCCTTATTGAGTATGGATACCAATGCCGATATCTATGATCAAACTGCCTCTACATTTTTTCCTAACGGAGAAGCTATGTGGAAAAAGATGGTAGAAGATCTCAAAAAGGCTGAGAAATTTATCTTCTTGGAATATTACATTATAGAAGAAGGTTTGATGTGGAATCGTATTCTAGAAATCTTGGAGCAAAAGGTCGCTCAAGGCATTGAAGTTAAACTGCTCTATGATGATATTGGCTGTATGGCTACTTTAACAGGAGATTATGCACATCGACTTCGTCAGCTGGGCATCGAGGCCCATAAATTCAATAAAGTTATTCCTCGTTTGACAGTGGCCTATAATAACAGAGATCATAGAAAAATATTGATTGTTGATGGTCAGATAGCCTATACTGGTGGGGTCAATCTGGCAGATGAGTACATTAACCACGTCGAGAGATTTGGTTATTGGAAGGATAGTGGAATTCGCTTGGACGGACTAGCAGTAAAAGCCCTGACACGCTTATTTTTGACCACTTGGTACATCAATCGAGGAGAGATTAGTGATTTTGATCAATATCATTTAGAAAATCATTCTATTCCAAGTGACGGATTAACCATTCCATACGGAAGTGGACCCAAGCCAATTTTTCGAACGCAGGTAGGGAAAAAGGTTTATCAGAGTTTGATCAATCAAGCAACTGAATCGGTTTATATTACTACACCTTATTTGATCATAGATTATGATTTAACGGAGACAATCAAAAATGCTGCTATGAGAGGGGTCGATGTTCGGATTGTCACCCCTTACATACCAGATAAGAAGTTCATTCAGTTAGTCACAAGAGGGGCTTATCCAGACCTTCTTTCTGCTGGAGTTCGGATTTATGAGTATAGTCCAGGTTTTATTCATAGTAAGCAGATGTTGGTAGACGAAGATTTTGCGGTGGTGGGGACAATCAATCTCGACTACCGAAGCTTGGTGCACCATTATGAAAATGCAGTCTTACTCTATAAAACTCCTTCTATAATGGAAATAGCCCGAGATTTTCAAAATATATTTGCAGATTCTCAGGAAGTCTATCCTCATTCTATCAAAACGAGCTGGTATCAAAAGCTTGTAAAAGAAATCGCCCAGTTATTCGCCCCAATCTTATAAGAAATCTAGGACTTAGGAAATGACCGAGTCCTCTTTTTCTTGCTTTTTACGAATAAGAAGATGTAGGAGGAACGATGCTGACTCAGAAAGAAATAAACTATATCCTGACATTCAAACAGACACATTTACACCGCTTTCGGGAAATTGAAACCTTTGTGAAACTATGCAAAAAATCACTCAAACAGCCATCGCAAGCTGACAATCCTAGGACTTTTTGATATACTAAGACAGATAAATTGAATAGGAGAAACGATATGAGTGTGTATGGTAGAGTAAAAGAAGTTCATCAGGAGAATCATGAACCTCTAGAATACCAAATCGAACAAGAATCGCATCATCGTGAATCAAGTCGTCTTCCTTTGGTGAAAATTTTACTATGGAGTACGCTTGTAACGGGGATAACTCTAGGAGTACCGCTATTACTCGATTTAATGAGTGCACAAGAAGTGCAGGATTTTTATGCAGGTTGGGCGCTTCATCAGGCAGGGAAGATTTACAGCGATTATTATGGAAGTCAAGGTTTGCTTTATTATTTGCTGACTTACGTGACTCAGGGCGGATTTTTCTTTGCCATCTTTGAGTGGTTAGCCTTGGTAGCAGGAGGATTTTTCCTCTTTAGATCAGCGGATACCTTGACAGAGCAAGGAGAGCAAGCTGGACAAGTGGTGACTATTTTTTACATGCTGGTTACAGGTCTTGCTTTTGGTGGAGGCTATGCGACTCTTTTAGCGCTTCCTTTCTTATTCGCGGCCTTTAGTTTAGTTGCTGCTTACCTAAGCAAGCCAAGCCATGATAAGGGATTTGTACGGATTGGGCTGGCTTTGGCAGGCGGATTTTTCTTTGCTCCCTTGTCATCGCTCTTGTTTATTGCTGTAGTGAGTTTAGGCTTGTTGGTCTTTAACCTTGGGCATAGACGCTTTGCACATGGGTTTTATCAGTTTCTTGCAGTGGCTTTAGGTTTTTCACTTGTCTTTTATCCAACTGCCTACTATAGTGTTGCAACAGGAAGTTTTGGGGATGCCATTAGTGGTATTCGCTATCCCATTGACAGTATTCGCTTTGATTTTACTTCTAAAATTTTAGAGAATATGGCTTTTTATGGCTTGTTGTCCCTTGGTTTGGGATTTGTGGTTTGTATCTTTTTAGGTCTCTTTCAATCTAAACCCTCTAAACTATATGTCATCTCAGTGCCTGCAAGTCTTGTGACAATTTTAGGTTTGATTTTACTTTTCTTTTCACAAGAGCCTCTGCACGCTTCTTATTTGATGGTCGTCTTCCCTGTTTTCTTACTTTTATTGGTAACCAATATTAAGAGTCAACAGAGGGGGCGTAGTGTTAGACGAAGACGAAGAGAAACGCCAGTTAGTCTATGGAGTCGTTTTTTCAAAGGAAATCTATATCTGCCAGTTTTAGGGCTTGTCTATCTTTTGTCTGTTCCTTTTTTGATGAAGTTTGTCCTTTATCCGGTACCTTATCAAGAACGTAATCATCTTGCTGATTTGGTGAAAGAGGAGACAAGTACGGAAGATGCTATCTATGCATGGGATGATACTGCGACTCTTTATCGTAAGAGTGAGCGCTTGTCGCCATCGGCGATTTTGTCTCCGATGCACTATACAGCAACTGAGGAAAATCGGAATAAGTTACTTAATGACTTGAAAGAAAAACAACCTAAGGTGATTGTGGTGAATGATAAGGTGCCAGTGTGGTCTGAAGTGGAAACACTCTTAAAAGAAAATTACCAACAAGTAAAGACTGATTACTCAGAGTTTAAAGTCTATAAAATCAAATAACAAAATCAATATCTTGTGTATTTTTAAAAATTTTAGGATTTTTAACACAAGATATTGATTTTTCTTTTTAGAGTGGTATAATACTTTTTAGAAAGAATATTTTAGAAAAGAGCATGCATATGATTGCACTAGAAGAAAAAATTACAATTTTGCCAACTCTCTTCGTCGAGAAACGAGATGGGAGACGTGTTGTATTTGATGTGGATAAGATTGACAAAGCTCTCCACAAGGCGGCAGACAAGGTTATGGATGTGACACCCTTAGTCGAAAAGCGCCTCAATGCTCTGACAGAGCATATTGTCACAGAAATTCATAGTCGCTTTCCAAAGGGGGTTAAGATTTACGAAATTCAAAATATCGTAGAACATGAACTGCTTGAAGCCAAAGAATATGCGCTGGCTGAGGAGTATATTACTTATCGGACACAGAGGGATTTTGATCGTTCAAAAGCGACAGATATTAACTTTAGTATTCATAAGCTTCTTAATAAAGATCAGGCAGTTGTCAATGAAAATGCCAATAAAGATAGCGATGTCTTTAATACCCAGCGTGATTTGACAGCAGGCATTGTTGGGAAATCAATCGGACTGCAAATGCTTCCTAAGCACGTAGCCAATGCCCACCAAAAAGGGGATATCCACTATCATGATTTGGACTACAGCCCCTATACACCTATGACCAACTGCTGTTTGATTGATTTTAAAGGTATGTTGGAAAATGGTTTTAAGATTGGAAATGCAGAGGTAGAAAGTCCCAAGTCTATCCAGACTGCGACAGCTCAGATTTCCCAAATTATCGCCAACGTTGCTTCTAGCCAGTACGGTGGCTGTTCAGCTGACCGTATCGATGAAGTTTTGGCGCCTTATGCAGAGAAGAACTATCAAAAACATCTCAAAGATGCAGAAGAATGGGTCTTGCCTGAAAAACGGGAAGATTATGCTTGGAAGAAAACGCAAAAAGACATTTATGATGCCATGCAATCCCTTGAGTATGAAATCAATACTCTCTTCACTTCAAATGGCCAAACACCTTTTACTTCGCTAGGTTTTGGTCTAGGAACCAGTCGTTTTGAGCGTGAAATTCAAAAAGCTATCTTGAACATCCGAATCAAGGGACTTGGTTCAGAACACCGCACAGCTATCTTCCCTAAACTTATCTTCACGCTTAAAAGAGGACTCAACTTAGAAGAAGGAACTCCCAACTACGACATCAAGCAGTTGGCCCTAGAGTGTGCAACCAAACGGATGTATCCAGACGTTTTATCTTACGATAAGATTGTTGACTTGACAGGTTCTTTTAAGGTGCCTATGGGTTGCCGTTCGTTTCTTCAAGGGTGGAAGGATGAAAATGGTGTCGAGGTCAATTCAGGTCGGATGAATCTAGGTGTTGTGACGGTCAACCTTCCTCGTATTGCCCTCGAATCTGAGGGCGACATGAATAAGTTCTGGGAAATCTTCAACGAGCGTATGAATATCGCTGAAGATGCTCTGGTTTACCGTGTCGAACGCACTAAAGAGGCGACACCAGCGAATGCTCCTATCCTTTATCAGTACGGTGCTTTTGGCCATCGTCTAGGTAAAGAAGAAAATGTTGACCAGCTCTTTAAGAATCGTCGGGCAACAGTTTCGCTGGGCTATATCGGTTTGTATGAAGTAGCGACTGTTTTCTTTGGTAACAGCTGGGAAAGCAATCCAGATGCTAAGGAATTCACGCTAGACATCATTCGTGATATGAAACGCCGTGTAGAAGAGTGGTCTGACCAATATGGCTATCATTTCTCTATCTACTCAACCCCATCTGAAAGTCTGACAGACCGTTTCTGTAGACTAGATACAGAGAAGTTCGGTTCTATTCCTGATATCACAGACAAGGAATACTACACTAACTCTTTCCACTACGATGTTCGTAAAAATCCAACACCGTTTGAAAAATTAGACTTTGAGAAAGTCTATCCAGAAGCAGGTGCGTCAGGTGGTTTCATCCATTATTGTGAGTATCCAGTCCTTCAGCAAAATCCTAAAGCCTTGGAAGCTGTCTGGGATTATGCTTATGACCGTGTGGGCTATCTTGGGACCAATACTCCAATAGACCGTTGCTACAAGTGTGACTTTGAAGGGGATTTTGAACCAACTGAGAGAGGATTTGCTTGTCCAAACTGTGGGAATAGCGATCCTAAAACAGTAGATGTGGTGAAACGAACTTGTGGCTATCTTGGCAATCCTCAAGCGAGACCGATGGTCAACGGCCGTCACAAAGAAATTGCTGCGCGTGTCAAACATATGAATGGCTCAACGATTAAAATAGCTGGTCATCAAGTAACAAATTAGAAAGAACTGAAATGGGAAAATATCAATTAGATGATAAGGGGCGTGCACAAGTGACCCGTTATCATGAAAAGCATTCGAAAGGTGGAGTGAGCAAAAAAGAACGCTTGCTCAACCTCAGAGAACAATTTTTAAATAAGAATAAGAAAAAGTGAGGGATTTCTCTCGCTTTTCTCTTAGTGGGAGGTGAAAATGGAACTGCGCAGACCAAGATTAGCAGATAAAGCAACAGTTTTAGACATGATGGCAGAGTTTGAGCAGACCCAATCAGCCCATGATGGTGGTTTCTGGAATACAGAGAACTTTGTGTATAAAGAGTGGTTGGAAACAAATATGCAAAAAGAGATGGGAATAAACTTGCCTGAAAATCGTGTTCCTTCTATTCAATTTGTATCATTTGATGATGTAGGTTGTGCTCTAGGATTTTTGAATCTGCGATTGAGACTGAATGAGGGTTTACTGAATTATGCTGGTCATATTGGCTACTCCATTCGTCCGTCAGAAAGAGGCAAAGGTTATGCGAAAGAAACTCTCCGTCAGGGCTTGCAAGTTGCTAAAGAAAAGAACATCAAGAAGGCTCTGGTGACCTGTAGCGTGAATAATCCTGCTAGTAGAGCAGTCATTCTAGCAAATGGAGGTCTCATTGAGGATGTTCGTGATGGAGTCGAGCGTTATTGGATAGAGGTAGCGAATGAATAATCCAAAACCACAAGAATGGAAAAGTGAGGAGCTCAGCAAAGGACGTATCATCGACTACAAGGCCTTTAACTTTGTGGATGGAGAAGGTGTGCGGAACTCCCTCTATGTATCAGGCTGCATGTTTCACTGCGAGGGATGTTATAATGTTGCGACTTGGTCTTTTAATGCTGGCATTCCCTATACAGCAGAATTAGAAGAACAAATCATGGAAGATCTCGCTCAACCTTATGTTCAAGGCTTGACCTTGCTGGGAGGAGAGCCTTTTCTCAATACTGGTATTCTCTTGCCACTCGTTAAGCGCATTCGGAGGGAATTGCCAGACAAGGACATCTGGTCCTGGACGGGCTACACTTGGGAAGAAATGATGCTGGAGACTCCAGACAAACTGGAACTCTTGTCCATGATTGATATTCTTGTCGATGGGCGATATGATCGAACTAAGAGAAATCTTATGCTCCAGTTTCGAGGTTCGTCCAATCAACGAATTATAGATGTGCAAAAATCGCTCCAAAGTGGGCAAGTAGTGATTTGGGACAAGCTTAATGACGGAAAAGAAAGCTATGAACAGGTGAAGAGAGAATGAAGAAAAAAGACTTAGTAGACCAACTAGTCTCAGAGATCGAGACGGGGAAAGTCAGGACACTGGGAATATACGGTCATGGGGCTTCGGGTAAATCAACTTTTGCACAGGAATTGTACCAAGCTTTAGATTCTACTACAGTAAATTTGCTAGAAACAGATCCCTATATCACCTCAGAACGCCATCTGGTAGTACCCAAGGACGAGCCAAATCAAAAGGTGACAGCCTGTCTGCCGGTGGCACATGAATTGGCAAGTTTGCGGAGAGATATCTTAGCCTTGCAGGCAGGTATGGATATCTTAACAATTGAAGAACCTTGGAAAGCTAGTGAGGTCTTGTCTGGAGCAAAACCGATTTTGATTGTCGAAGGGATGTCTGTAGGCTTTTTACCCAAGGAACTCTTTGACAAAACCATCTGTTTCTACACGGATGAGGAGACCGAATTAAAGCGACGCCTTGCTAGAGATACGACTGTGAGAAATCGCGATGCCTCCTTTATATTGGCTAGCCACCAGATGAGACGGGAGCAGTATCTGCGATACTATAAAGAAACTGAGTCAAGGGCGGACATTCTAGTGGACCAATCAGAAGGTAAATTTGAGGTCAAGAGGACTTAACTTATATAGAAGAAAATCCCTAATTTTAAAAAGAAAAAATAGGAAAACAGTTTCATCCCAAAAAAACGAAAAAAATCTAACAAATCCCTTGCAATCGCAGGGGCTTTGTGTTATTCTATTATGGTGCTGTAAATTACAGCTTTAGCTTTGATGCAAGAGGTTGCGACACGCTCGGTTGCATTGCCACGCAACACCGCGTCGGTTTTCTTGTGGAGCTAGCCTATTATCTTAAATAGACGAAAAGGAGAAAAAGATGGCAAACAAAAAAATCCGTATCCGTTTGAAAGCTTACGAACACCGTACGCTTGACACAGCGGCTGCAAAAATCGTAGAATCAGCTACTCGTACAGGTGCACAAGTTGCGGGTCCAATCCCACTTCCAACTGAACGTAGCCTCTACACAATCATTCGTGCGACTCACAAATACAAAGACTCTCGCGAACAATTTGAAATGCGTACACACAAACGTTTGATCGATATCGTTAACCCAACTCAAAAAACAGTTGATGCCTTGATGAAATTGGATCTTCCAAGTGGTGTAAACGTAGAAATCAAACTTTAATCTAAAATATAAAAGAGCAGAGGCTGGTGTTTCAATCTAATTGAACACGGGCTAAACTCGGTGTGGAAAAAATAAACTTCCTAGTGTCTGCCAGACACTGCGTCAGTTTCCTATTTTCACTTTGAGTTTGACGCCCTTTGTATCTTAGACTTGAGCATAAAAAACGCTCGTTAAAAACTTTTTGAATAAAAAATATAGAAAAGGAACTATTTTCTCATGACAAAAGGAATCTTAGGGAAAAAAGTGGGAATGACTCAAATCTTCACTGAAGCTGGCGAATTGATCCCTGTAACAGTTATTGAAGCAACTCCAAACGTTGTTCTTCAAGTTAAAACTGTTGAAACAGACGGATACAACGCTATCCAAGTTGGTTTCGATGACAAACGCGAAGTATTGAGCAACAAACCTGCTAAAGGACATGTAGCGAAAGCTAACACGGCTCCTAAGCGCTTCATTCGTGAATTCAAAAACGTTGAAGGCTTGGAAGTTGGTGCTGAAATCACAGTTGAAACATTCGCAGCTGGAGACGTTGTTGACGTAACTGGTACTTCTAAAGGTAAAGGTTTCCAAGGTGTTATCAAACGCCACGGACAATCACGTGGACCAATGGCTCACGGTTCTCGTTACCACCGTCGTCCAGGTTCTATGGGACCTGTTGCACCTAACCGCGTATTCAAAGGTAAAAACCTTGCAGGACGTATGGGTGGCGACCGCGTAACAATTCAAAACCTTGAAGTTGTACAAGTTGTTCCAGAAAAGAACGTTATCCTTATCAAAGGTAACGTACCAGGTGCTAAGAAATCTCTTATCACTATCAAATCAGCAGTTAAAGCTGGTAAATAATAAGGAAAGGGGAATACAGTCAAAATGGCAAACGTAACATTATTTGACCAAACTGGTAAAGAAGCTGGCCAAGTTGTTCTTAACGATGCAGTATTTGGTATTGAACCAAATGAATCAGTTGTGTTTGATGTAATCATCAGCCAACGCGCAAGCCTTCGCCAAGGAACACACGCTGTTAAAAACCGCTCTGCAGTATCAGGTGGTGGACGCAAACCATGGCGTCAAAAAGGAACTGGACGTGCTCGTCAAGGTTCTATCCGCTCACCACAATGGCGTGGTGGTGGTGTTGTCTTCGGACCAACTCCACGTTCATACGGCTACAAACTTCCACAAAAAGTTCGTCGCCTAGCTCTTAAATCAGTTTACTCTGAAAAAGTTGCTGAAAACAAATTTGTAGCCGTTGATTCTCTTGAATTTACAGCTCCAAAAACTGCTGAATTTGCAAAAGTTCTTGCAGCATTGAGCATCGATTCTAAAGTTCTTGTTATCCTTGAAGAAGGAAATGAATTCGCAGCTCTTTCAGCTCGTAACCTTCCAAACGTGAAAGTTGCAACTGCTACAACTGCAAGTGTTCTTGACATCGCAAATAGCGACAAACTTCTTGTCACACAAGCAGCTATCTCTAAAATCGAGGAGGTTCTTGCATAATGAATTTGTATGATGTTATCAAAAAACCTGTTATCACTGAAAGCTCAATGGCTCAACTTGAAGCAGGCAAATATGTATTTGAAGTTGACACTCGTGCACACAAACTTTTGATCAAGCAAGCTGTTGAAGCTGCTTTCGAAGGTGTTAAAGTTGCCAATGTTAACACAATCAACGTAAAACCAAAAGCTAAACGTGTTGGACGTTACACTGGTTTTACTAACAAAACTAAAAAAGCTATCATCACACTTACAGCTGATTCAAAAGCAATCGAGTTGTTTGCTGCTGAAGCTGAATAATCTAAGGAGGAAATATCGTGGGAATTCGTGTTTATAAACCAACAACAAACGGTCGCCGTAATATGACTTCTTTGGATTTCGCTGAAATCACAACAAGCACTCCTGAAAAATCATTGCTTGTTGCTTTGAAGAGCAAGGCTGGTCGTAACAACAACGGTCGTATCACAGTTCGTCACCAAGGTGGTGGACACAAACGTTTCTACCGTTTGGTTGACTTCAAACGTAACAAAGACAACGTTGAAGCAGTTGTTAAAACAATCGAGTACGATCCAAACCGTTCTGCAAACATCGCTCTTGTACACTACACTGACGGTGTGAAAGCATACATCATCGCTCCAAAAGGTCTTGAAGTAGGTCAACGTATCGTTTCAGGTCCAGAAGCAGATATCAAAGTCGGAAACGCTCTTCCACTTGCTAACATCCCAGTTGGTACTTTGATCCACAACATCGAGTTGAAACCAGGTCGTGGTGGTGAATTGGTACGTGCTGCTGGTGCATCTGCTCAAGTATTGGGTTCTGAAGGTAAATACGTTCTTGTTCGTCTTCAATCAGGTGAAGTTCGTATGATTCTTGGAACTTGCCGTGCTACAGTTGGTGTTGTCGGAAACGAACAACATGGACTTGTAAACCTTGGTAAAGCAGGACGTAGCCGTTGGAAAGGTATCCGCCCAACAGTTCGTGGTTCTGTAATGAACCCTAACGATCACCCACACGGTGGTGGTGAAGGTAAAGCACCAGTTGGTCGTAAAGCACCATCTACTCCATGGGGCAAACCTGCTCTTGGTCTTAAAACTCGTAACAAGAAAGCGAAATCTGACAAACTTATCGTTCGTCGTCGCAACGAGAAATAATATTAAACTAGTCGCTTAAGCAACTAGTAAATCCGCCAGCTCGGTAGCGCTCCATAGGAGCGCAAGCCGCTGTGGTACAACATTTAAAGGAGAAAATATAAAAATGGGACGCAGTCTTAAAAAAGGACCTTTCGTCGATGAGCATTTGATGAAAAAAGTTGAAGCTCAAGCTAACGACGAAAAGAAAAAAGTTATTAAAACTTGGTCACGTCGTTCAACGATCTTCCCAAGTTTCATTGGTTACACTATCGCAGTTTATGACGGACGTAAACACGTACCTGTTTACATCCAAGAAGACATGGTAGGTCACAAACTTGGTGAATTTGCACCAACTCGTACTTACAAAGGTCACGCTGCAGACGACAAGAAAACACGTAGAAAATAAGGAGAACATAAATGGCAGAAATTACTTCAGCTAAAGCAATGGCTCGTACAGTACGTGTTTCACCTCGTAAATCACGTCTTGTTCTTGATAACATCCGTGGTAAAAGCGTAGCCGATGCAATCGCAATCTTGACATTCACTCCAAACAAAGCTGCTGAAATCATCTTGAAAGTTTTGAACTCAGCTGTAGCTAACGCTGAAAACAACTTTGGTTTGGATAAAGCTAACTTGGTAGTATCTGAAGCATTCGCAAACGAAGGACCAACTATGAAACGTTTCCGTCCACGTGCGAAAGGTTCAGCTTCACCAATCAACAAACGTACAGCTCACATCACTGTAGCTGTTGCAGAAAAATAAGGAGGTAAAATCGTGGGTCAAAAAGTACATCCAATTGGTATGCGTGTCGGCATCATCCGTGATTGGGATGCCAAATGGTATGCTGAAAAAGAATACGCGGATTACCTTCATGAAGATCTTGCAATCCGTAAATTCGTTCAAAAAGAACTTGCTGACGCAGCAGTTTCAACTATCGAAATTGAACGCGCAGTAAACAAAGTTAACGTTTCACTTCACACTGCTAAACCAGGTATGGTTATCGGTAAAGGTGGTGCTAACGTTGATGCACTCCGTGCAAAACTTAACAAATTGACTGGAAAACAAGTACACATCAACATCATCGAAATCAAACAACCTGATTTGGATGCTCACCTTGTAGGTGAAGGTATTGCTCGTCAATTGGAGCAACGTGTTGCTTTCCGTCGTGCACAAAAACAAGCAATCCAACGTGCAATGCGTGCTGGAGCTAAAGGAATCAAAACTCAAGTATCAGGTCGTTTGAACGGTGCAGACATCGCCCGTGCTGAAGGATACTCTGAAGGAACTGTTCCACTTCACACACTTCGTGCAGATATCGATTACGCTTGGGAAGAAGCAGATACTACATACGGTAAACTTGGTGTTAAAGTATGGATCTACCGTGGTGAAGTTCTTCCAGCTCGCAAAAACACTAAAGGAGGTAAATAACCAATGTTAGTACCTAAACGTGTTAAACACCGTCGTGAATTCCGTGGAAAAATGCGCGGTGAAGCAAAAGGTGGAAAAGAAGTAGCATTCGGTGAATACGGTCTTCAAGCTACAACTAGCCACTGGATCACTAACCGCCAAATCGAAGCTGCTCGTATCGCCATGACTCGTTACATGAAACGTGGTGGTAAAGTTTGGATTAAAATCTTCCCACACAAATCATACACTGCTAAAGCTATCGGTGTGCGTATGGGATCTGGTAAAGGGGCACCTGAAGGTTGGGTAGCACCAGTTAAACGTGGTAAAGTGATGTTCGAAATCGCTGGTGTATCTGAAGAAATCGCTCGCGAAGCGCTTCGTCTTGCTAGCCACAAATTGCCAGTTAAATGTAAATTCGTAAAACGTGAAGCAGAATAAGGAGAAGGCATGAAACTTAATGAAGTAAAAGAATTTGTTAAAGAACTTCGTGGTCTTTCTCAAGAAGAACTCGCGAAGCGCGAAAACGAATTGAAAAAAGAATTGTTTGAACTTCGTTTCCAAGCTGCTACTGGTCAATTGGAACAAACAGCTCGCTTGAAAGAAGTTAAAAAACAAATCGCTCGTATCAAAACAGTTCAATCTGAAGCGAAATAATAGACTAGGGAAGGAGAAATTTCAATGGAACGCAATAATCGTAAAGTTCTTGTTGGACGTGTTGTATCTGACAAAATGGACAAGACAATCACAGTTGTAGTTGAAACAAAACGTAACCACCCAGTCTATGGTAAACGTATTAACTACTCTAAAAAATACAAAGCTCATGATGAAAACAATGTTGCCAAAGAAGGCGATATCGTACGTATCATGGAAACTCGTCCGCTTTCAGCTACAAAACGTTTCCGTCTTGTAGAAGTTGTTGAAGAAGCGGTCATCATCTAATCAAACCTGAAAGGAGAAAACTGAAATGATTCAAACAGAAACTCGTTTGAAAGTCGCAGACAACAGCGGTGCTCGCGAAATCTTGACTATCAAAGTTCTTGGTGGTTCAGGACGTAAATTTGCAAACATCGGTGATGTTATCGTGGCATCTGTAAAACAAGCTACTCCTGGTGGTGCGGTTAAAAAAGGTGACGTTGTTAAAGCAGTTATCGTTCGTACTAAATCAGGTGCTCGTCGTGCTGATGGTTCATACATCAAATTTGACGAAAACGCAGCAGTTATCATCCGTGAAGACAAAACTCCTCGCGGAACACGTATCTTTGGTCCAGTTGCACGTGAATTACGTGAAGGTGGCTTCATGAAGATCGTGTCACTTGCTCCAGAAGTACTTTAATTTTTAGAAACAAACTAGTCCCCTAGCTTCAAGCTAGGGTGCCCTTATGGGCGTAAGAAAAATCAAGGAGAAACCTAATGTTTGTAAAAAAAGGCGACAAAGTTCGCGTAATCGCTGGTAAAGATAAGGGAACAGAAGCTGTTGTCCTTACTGCCCTTCCAAAAGTAAACAAAGTTATCGTTGAAGGTGTTAACATCGTTAAGAAACACCAACGTCCAACTAACGAGCTTCCTCAAGGTGGGATCATCGAAAAAGAAGCAGCTATCCACGTATCAAACGTTCAAGTTTTGGACAAAAATGGTGTGGCTGGTCGTGTTGGTTACAAATTTGTAGACGGTAAAAAAGTTCGCTACAACAAAAAATCAGGCGAAGTACTTGATTAATCACGAAGGAAAGGAGAAGTATAATGGCAAATCGTTTAAAAGAAAAATATCTTAATGAAGTAGTTCCTGCTTTGACAGAACAATTCAACTACTCATCAGTGATGGCTGTGCCTAAAGTAGATAAGATCGTTTTGAACATGGGTGTTGGTGAAGCTGTATCAAACGCTAAAAGCCTTGAAAAAGCTGCTGAAGAATTGGCACTTATCTCAGGTCAAAAACCACTTATCACTAAAGCTAAAAAATCAATCGCCGGCTTCCGTCTTCGTGAAGGTGTTGCGATCGGTGCAAAAGTTACCCTTCGTGGTGAACGTATGTACGAATTCTTGGATAAATTGGTTTCAGTTTCACTTCCACGTGTACGTGACTTCCATGGTGTTCCAACAAAATCATTTGATGGACGCGGAAACTACACACTTGGTGTGAAAGAACAATTGATCTTCCCAGAAATCAACTTTGATGACGTTGACAAAACTCGTGGTCTTGACATCGTTATCGTAACAACTGCTAACACTGACGAAGAGTCACGTGCATTGCTTACAGGCCTTGGAATGCCTTTTGCAAAATAATATAGGAGGTAAATCTAATGGCTAAAAAATCAATGATTGCTAAGAACAAACGTCCAGCGAAGTTCTCTACTCAAGCTTATACTCGTTGTGAAAAATGTGGTCGCCCACATTCAGTTTACCGCAAATTTAAACTTTGCCGTGTTTGCTTCCGTGAATTAGCTTACAAAGGACAAATTCCTGGTGTAACAAAAGCATCTTGGTAATATCATGATACAAAGAGCGTGACAACCACAGCAAAAATAGGAAATTTGGTGAAGGAGCGATGCTCCAAAACAAATTTATCTTTTTTGCACAGGTTGTAGCTCGTGTTCAAATAAGAGTTATCTCATTTGAATGTGTCAATACTATCTGAGCCCAGCTCAATCATTAACTAGCAAGTGCAACTTGCAAACTACTAGTAAGAGGAGAAAAACAAAATGGTTATGACTGACCCAATCGCAGACTTCCTAACTCGTATTCGTAACGCTAACCAAGCAAAACACGAAGTACTTGAAGTACCTGCATCAAATATCAAAAAAGGGATTGCTGAAATCCTTAAACGCGAAGGTTTTGTAAAAAACGTTGAAATCATCGAAGATGACAAACAAGGCATCATCCGTGTATTCCTTAAATACGGACCAAACGGTGAAAAAGTTATCACTAACTTGAAACGTGTTTCTAAACCAGGACTTCGTGTCTACAAAAAACGTGAAGACCTTCCAAAAGTTCTTAACGGACTTGGAATTGCTATCCTTTCAACTTCTGAAGGTTTGCTTACTGATAAAGAAGCACGCCAAAAGAATGTTGGTGGCGAGGTTATCGCTTACGTTTGGTAATTGATGATGTGAGAGCGTTAAAAGAATGCAGTGAAAATAGGAAGTTTGTAGCAGGAGCGATGCTCCAAGACAAACTTATCTTTTTCACCAAATTCTTAGCTCGAACTCAAATCAAGATACAAAGCTTGTTAGAGCGTGTTCAGTTCAGCTCTTGAACTAAATAAGTATCTGAACCCCGTGAAAACTGGCCGTTATGGCCTGACAATTTAACAGGAGAAAATAAACATGTCACGTATTGGTAATAAAGTTATCGTGTTGCCTGCTGGTGTTGAAATCACTAACAATGACAACGTTGTAACTGTAAAAGGACCTAAAGGAGAACTTACTCGTGAGTTCTCAAAAGATATTGAAATCCGTGTGGAAGGTACTGAAGTAACTCTTCACCGTCCAAACGATTCAAAAGAAATGAAAACTATCCACGGAACTACTCGTGCCCTTTTGAACAACATGGTTGTTGGTGTATCAGAAGGATTCAAGAAAGAACTTGAAATGCGCGGGGTTGGTTACCGTGCACAACTTCAAGGATCTAAACTTGTTTTGGCTGTTGGTAAATCTCATCCAGACGAAGTTGAAGCTCCAGAAGGAATTACTTTTGAACTTCCAAACCCAACAACAATCGTTGTTAGCGGAATTTCAAAAGAAGTAGTTGGTCAAACAGCTGCTTATGTACGTAGCCTTCGTTCACCAGAACCATATAAAGGTAAAGGTATCCGTTACGTTGGTGAATTCGTTCGCCGTAAAGAAGGTAAAACAGGTAAATAATGTTGAGTGGTTGATTCTCAACCACCAACCTATTTTCCAACTTTGTGCATAGCACACGATTTAAAACTAAAGAGGTGAAAACTGTGATTTCAAAACCAGATAAAAACAAACTCCGCCAAAAACGCCACCGTCGCGTTCGCGGAAAACTCTCTGGAACTGCTGATCGCCCACGTTTGAACGTATTCCGTTCTAATACAGGCATCTACGCTCAAGTGATTGATGACGTAGCGGGTGTAACGCTCGCAAGTGCTTCAACTCTTGACAAAGAAGTTTCAAAAGGAACTAAAACTGAACAAGCCGTTGCTGTCGGTAAACTCGTTGCAGAACGTGCAAACGCTAAAGGTATTTCAGAAGTGGTGTTCGACCGCGGTGGATATCTATATCACGGACGTGTGAAAGCTTTGGCTGATGCAGCTCGTGAAAACGGATTGAAATTCTAATAGGAGGACACTAGAAAATGGCATTTAAAGACAATGCAGTTGAATTAGAAGAACGCGTAGTTGCTGTCAACCGTGTTACAAAAGTTGTTAAAGGTGGACGTCGTCTTCGTTTCGCAGCTCTTGTTGTTGTTGGTGACCACAACGGTCGCGTAGGATTTGGTACTGGTAAAGCTCAAGAAGTTCCAGAAGCAATCCGTAAAGCAGTAGATGATGCTAAGAAAAACTTGATCGAAGTTCCTATGGTTGGAACAACAATTCCACACGAAGTTCTTTCAGAATTCGGTGGAGCTAAAGTATTGTTGAAACCTGCTGTAGAAGGTTCTGGAGTTGCCGCTGGTGGTGCAGTTCGTGCCGTTGTGGAATTGGCAGGTGTGGCAGATATTACATCTAAATCACTTGGTTCTAACACTCCAATCAACATTGTTCGTGCAACTGTTGAAGGTTTGAAACAATTGAAACGCGCTGAAGAAGTTGCTGCCCTTCGTGGTATTTCAGTTTCTGATTTGGCATAAGAAAGGGGATAAAATGGCTCAAATTAAAATTACTTTGACTAAGTCTCCAATCGGACGCATTCCATCACAACGTAAAACTGTTGTAGCACTTGGACTTGGCAAATTGAACAGCTCTGTTATTAAAGAAGATAACGCTGCTATCCGTGGTATGATCACTGCAGTATCTCACTTGGTAACAGTTGAAGAAGTAAACTAATGAATTTTTAGGGGATGTGCACTATACCATCCCCTAAAACTAGATATAGTCATCTATGATGACGTCGTATAGGCGAGTTGATGGGGGAGACAACCTTTTCTCCCTTATCGGCGCTAGCATTTTACAAAAGAGGAGAAAATAAAAATGAAACTTCATGAATTGAAACCTGCAGAAGGTTCTCGTAAAGTACGTAACCGCGTTGGTCGTGGTACTTCATCAGGTAACGGTAAAACATCTGGTCGTGGTCAAAAAGGTCAAAAAGCTCGTAGCGGTGGCGGAGTTCGCCTTGGTTTTGAAGGTGGACAAACTCCATTGTTCCGTCGTCTTCCAAAACGTGGATTCACTAGCATCAACGCTAAAGAATACGCAATTGTGAACCTTGACCAATTGAACGTCTTTGAAGATGGTGCTGAAGTAACTCCAGTTGTTCTTATCGAAGCAGGAATTGTTAAAGCTGAAAAATCAGGTATTAAAATTCTTGGTAACGGTGAGTTGACTAAGAAATTGACTGTGAAAGCAGCTAAATTCTCTAAATCAGCTGAAGAAGCTATCACTGCTAAAGGTGGTTCAGTAGAAGTCATCTAAGAGAGGTGACCTATGTTTTTTAAATTATTAAGAGAAGCTCTTAAAGTCAAGCAGGTTCGATCAAAAATTTTATTTACAATTTTTATCGTTTTGGTCTTTCGTATCGGGACTAGCATTACAGTTCCTGGTGTGAATGCCAATAGCTTGAATGCTTTAAGTGGATTATCCTTCTTAAACATGTTGAGCTTGGTGTCGGGGAATGCCCTAAAAAACTTTTCGATTTTTGCCCTAGGAGTTAGTCCCTATATCACCGCTTCTATCGTTGTCCAACTCTTGCAAATGGATATTTTACCCAAGTTTGTAGAGTGGGGGAAACAAGGGGAAGTAGGCCGAAGAAAATTGAATCAAGCTACTCGTTATATTGCTCTAGTTCTCGCTTTTGTGCAATCTATCGGGATTACAGCTGGTTTTAATACCTTGGCTGGAGCTCAATTGATTAAAACTGCTTTAACTCCACAAGTTTTTCTGACGATTGGTATCATCTTAACAGCTGGTAGTATGATTGTCACTTGGTTGGGAGAGCAAATTACAGATAAGGGGTACGGAAATGGTGTTTCTATGATTATCTTTGCCGGGATTGTTGCCTCAATTCCAGAGATGATTCAGGGCATCTATGTGGACTACTTTGTGAATGTCCCAAGTAGCCGTATCAACTCATCTATCATTTTCGTAATCATTTTGATTATTACTGTATTGTTGATCATTTACTTTACAACCTATGTTCAACAAGCAGAATACAAAATTCCAATCCAATATACTAAGGTTGCACAAGGTGCTCCATCTAGCTCTTACCTTCCTTTGAAAGTAAACCCTGCTGGAGTTATCCCTGTTATCTTTGCAAGTTCGATTACTGCAGCGCCTGCGGCTATTCTTCAGTTTTTGAGCGCTACAGGTCATGATTGGGCTTGGGTAAGAACAGCACAAGAAATGCTGGCAACAACTTCACCAACTGGTATTGCTATGTATGCTTTATTGATTATTCTCTTTACATTCTTCTATACGTTTGTACAGATTAATCCTGAAAAAGCGGCAGAAAACCTACAAAAGAGCGGAGCCTATATCCATGGAGTTCGTCCTGGTAAAGGTACAGAGGAATATATGTCTAAACTTCTTCGTCGTCTTGCAACTGTTGGTTCTCTCTTCCTTGGTGTGATTTCTATTTTACCGATCGTGGCAAAAGATGTTTTCGGACTTTCAGAAGCAGTTGCTTTTGGGGGGACTAGTCTTTTGATCATTATCTCTACGGGTATTGAAGGAATCAAACAATTGGAAGGTTACCTATTGAAACGTAAGTATGTTGGTTTCATGGATAGAACAGAATAAAAGTATTTACTGATACTCTTCGAAAATCAAATTCAAACCACGTCAGCTTCACCTTGCCGTACTCAAGTACAGTCTGCGGCTAGCTTCCTAGTTTGCTCTTTGATTTTCATTGAGTATGAATCAGTAAATGCTGAGGGAGTGGAGGTTTAAACTCTAACATTTGTGAGAGTTTGGTCTCCCCTCTTCTATTTTGTTTTTAAATAGGGGTGAAAAGAATTTTTGCTTCTATTTAAAAATAAAATAAGGAGATCAGATCATGAATCTTTTGATTATGGGCTTACCTGGTGCAGGTAAGGGAACTCAAGCAGCAAAAATCGTAGAACAATTCCATGTTGCACATATCTCAACAGGTGATATGTTCCGCGCTGCAATGGCAAATCAAACTGAAATGGGTGTTCTTGCTAAGTCATACATTGACAAGGGTGAATTAGTTCCTGACGAAGTTACAAATGGAATCGTAAAAGAACGTCTTTCACAAGATGATATTAAAGAAACAGGATTCTTGTTGGATGGTTACCCACGTACAATCGAACAAGCTCATGCCTTGGACAAAACATTGGCTGAACTTGGCATCGAACTAGAAGGTGTTATCAACATCGAAGTGAATCCAGACAGCCTCTTGGAACGTTTGAGTGGTCGTATCATCCACCGCGTAACTGGAGAAACTTTCCATAAGGTCTTTAACCCACCAGTTGACTATAAAGAAGAAGATTACTACCAACGTGAAGATGATAAGCCTGAGACAGTCAAACGTCGTTTGGATGTGAATATTGCTCAAGGAGAACCAATCATTGCTCACTACCGTGCCAAAGGTTTGGTTCATGACATCGAAGGTAATCAAGATATCAATGATGTCTTCTCAGATATCGAAAAAGTATTGACAAATTTGAAATAAAGCGTTTTTCACACTTGCAAAAATCCGCTACAAATGTTATACTGAGATAGTCTGACTTATAATTGTTGTCTCTGTGTCTAGAGGCATCGAATCGAAATTTATGGAGGTGCTTTTGCGTGGCAAAAGACGATGTGATTGAAGTTGAAGGCAAAGTAGTTGATACAATGCCGAATGCAATGTTTACGGTTGAACTTGAAAATGGACATCAGATTTTAGCAACAGTTTCTGGTAAAATTCGTAAAAACTATATTCGTATTTTAGCGGGAGATCGTGTTACTGTCGAAATGAGTCCATATGACTTGACACGTGGACGTATCACTTACCGCTTTAAATAATCGAAAAACTTGGAGGGATAAGAAATGAAAGTAAGACCATCGGTCAAACCAATTTGCGAATACTGTAAAGTTATTCGTCGTAATGGTCGTGTTATGGTAATTTGCCCAGCAAATCCAAAACACAAACAACGTCAAGGATAAGATAGAAAGGAGAAAACATGGCTCGTATTGCTGGAGTTGACATTCCAAATGACAAACGCGTAGTAATCTCATTGACTTATGTTTATGGTATCGGACTTGCAACATCTAAGAAAATTTTGGCTGCTGCTGGAATCTCAGAAGATGTTCGTGTACGTGATCTTACATCAGATCAAGAAGATGCTATCCGTCGTGAAGTGGATGCAATCAAAGTTGAAGGTGACCTTCGTCGTGAAGTAAACTTGAACATCAAACGTTTGATGGAAATCGGTTCATACCGTGGTATCCGTCACCGTCGTGGACTTCCTGTCCGTGGACAAAACACTAAAAACAACGCTCGTACTCGTAAAGGTAAAGCTGTTGCGATTGCTGGTAAGAAAAAATAATATAGGAGGTAAAAGTCTTGGCTAAACCAACACGTAAACGTCGTGTGAAAAAGAATATCGAATCTGGTATTGCTCATATTCACGCTACATTTAATAACACTATTGTTATGATTACTGATGTGCATGGTAATGCAATTGCTTGGTCATCAGCTGGTGCTCTTGGTTTCAAAGGTTCTCGTAAATCTACACCATTCGCTGCTCAAATGGCTTCTGAAGCTGCTGCTAAATCTGCACAAGAACACGGTCTTAAATCAGTTGAAGTTACTGTAAAAGGTCCAGGTTCTGGTCGTGAGTCAGCTATTCGTGCGCTTGCTGCCGCTGGTCTTGAAGTAACAGCAATTCGTGATGTGACTCCAGTGCCACACAATGGTGCTCGTCCTCCAAAACGTCGCCGTGTATAATCATCGCATTACACTGCTTTTCGTTTAAGAGGGAGTAACTAAATGATCGAGTTTGAAAAACCAAATATAACAAAAATTGATGAAAATAAAGATTATGGCAAGTTTGTAATCGAACCACTTGAACGTGGCTACGGTACAACTCTTGGTAACTCTCTTCGTCGTGTACTTCTAGCTTCTCTACCAGGAGCAGCTGTGACATCTATCAACATTGATGGTGTGTTACATGAGTTTGACACAGTTCCAGGTGTTCGTGAAGACGTGATGCAAATCATTCTGAACATTAAAGGAATTGCAGTGAAATCGTACGTTGAAGACGAAAAAATCATCGAACTAGATGTTGAAGGTCCTGCTGAAGTAACAGCTGGTGACATTTTGACAGATAGCGATATTGAAATTGTAAATCCAGATCATTATCTTTTTACAATCGGTGAAGGTTCTTCTCTAAAAGCGACTATGACTGTTAACAGTGGTCGTGGATATGTACCTGCTGATGAAAATAAAAAAGATAATGCACCAGTTGGAACACTTGCTGTAGATTCTATTTATACACCAGTTACAAAAGTCAACTATCAAGTGGAACCTGCTCGTGTAGGTAGCAATGATGGATTTGATAAATTAACCCTTGAAATCTTGACTAATGGAACAATTATTCCAGAAGATGCTTTAGGGCTTTCAGCACGTATTTTGACAGAACATCTTGATTTGTTTACAAATCTTACTGAGATTGCCAAGTCAACTGAAGTGATGAAAGAAGCTGATACTGAATCTGACGACCGTATTTTGGATCGTACGATTGAGGAACTGGACTTGTCTGTGCGTTCATACAACTGTTTGAAACGTGCCGGTATCAATACTGTGCATGATTTGACAGAAAAATCTGAAGCAGAGATGATGAAAGTACGAAATCTTGGACGCAAGAGTTTGGAAGAAGTGAAACTCAAACTCATTGATTTGGGTCTTGGATTAAAAGATAAATAAAGGAGGAATACATGGCTTACCGTAAACTAGGACGCACTAGCTCACAACGTAAAGCAATGCTTCGCGATTTGACAACTGACCTTTTGATCAACGAATCAATCGTGACAACTGAAGCTCGTGCTAAAGAAATCCGTAAAACTGTTGAAAAAATGATTACTCTAGGTAAACGTGGTGATTTGCATGCACGTCGTCAAGCAGCTGCTTTCGTACGTAATGAAATCGCATCTGAAAACTATGATGAAGCAACTGATAAGTACACTTCTACTACAGCACTTCAAAAATTGTTCTCAGAAATCGCACCTCGTTATGCTGAACGTAACGGTGGATACACTCGTATCCTTAAAACTGAACCACGTCGTGGTGATGCAGCGCCAATGGCGATCATCGAATTAGTATAAAATCATCAATTTTGTTGAGTGTTATGATGATGGAGTCTTGTGCTCTTAGTCTAGCTCTGGTCTACCGCTAGGATTTCGGTCCTAGCGGGAACACTCATCATAAGTTGGGATAGTAGACGCTTGTTTACGAAATTGTTTTTTGCTTAAGAACAACTTCGTAAGCAGGCGTTTTTGAGTATTTTAGTTGGAATTATGCTATACTATTTGAAAAGAATCCTGTTTAATGTTCAGGTTTCTTATTTTAAGAAGAATTGGAGTTTGCTTATGAAAGCGATTATAACTGTTGTTGGCAAAGATAAATCTGGAATTGTTGCGGGTGTTTCTGCTAAAATTGCAGAATTGGGTTTGAATATTGATGATATCTCTCAAACTGTCTTGGATGAATATTTCACGATGATGGCTGTCGTTTCTAGTGATGAAAAGCAGGATTTTACTTATCTGCGAAATGAGTTTGAAACTTTTGGGCAAACTTTGAATGTGAAAATCAATATTCAGAGTGCAGCGATTTTCGAAGCTATGTATAATATCTAGGAGGTTATCATGGATATTAGACAAGTTACTGAAACCATCGCTATGATTGAGGAGCAAAACTTCGATATCAGAACTATTACCATGGGGATTTCCCTATTAGACTGTATTGATCCAGATATCAATCGTGCTGCGGAGAAAATTTATCAAAAGATTAGGACCAAGGCAGCTAATTTAGTGGCTGTTGGCGATGAAATTGCTGCTGAGTTGGGAATTCCAATCGTTAATAAGCGTGTATCGGTGACACCTATTTCTCTAATTGGAGCAGCGACAGATGCGACGGACTACGTGGTTCTGGCAAAAGCGCTTGATAAGGCTGCGAAAGAAATCGGTGTGGATTTTATTGGTGGTTTCTCTGCCTTGGTACAAAAGGGGTACCAAAAGGGAGATGAGATTCTCATCAATTCTATTCCTCGTGCTTTGGCTGAAACGGACAAGGTCTGCTCGTCAGTCAATATCGGCTCAACCAAGTCTGGTATCAATATGACGGCTGTCGCTGATATGGGACGTATTATCAAGGAAACGGCTAATCAATCAGATATGGGAGCGGCCAAGTTGGTTGTATTCGCTAATGCTGTTGAGGACAATCCATTTATGGCGGGTGCCTTCCATGGTGTTGGGGAGGCAGATGTTATCATAAATGTCGGAGTTTCCGGTCCTGGTGTGGTAAAACGTGCCTTGGAAAAAGTTCGTGGACAGAGCTTTGATGTAGTCGCCGAAACAGTTAAGAAAACTGCCTTTAAAATCACTCGTATCGGTCAATTGGTTGGTCAAATGGCCAGTGAGAGACTGGGTGTGGAGTTTGGTATTGTGGACTTGAGTTTGGCGCCAACTCCTGCGGTTGGAGATTCTGTTGCACGTGTCCTTGAAGAAATGGGGCTAGAAACAGTTGGTACGCATGGGACGACGGCTGCCTTGGCACTTCTGAATGACCAAGTTAAGAAGGGCGGAGTGATGGCCTGCAACCAAGTCGGTGGTTTGTCTGGTGCCTTTATCCCCGTTTCTGAGGATGAGGGAATGATTGCTGCAGTGCAAAATGGCTCTCTTAATTTGGAAAAACTAGAGGCCATGACGGCTATCTGTTCAGTTGGATTGGATATGATTGCCATACCAGAAGATACGCCAGCTGAAACCATTGCAGCCATGATTGCGGATGAAGCAGCAATTGGTGTTATTAACATGAAAACAACAGCTGTTCGTATCATTCCAAAAGGAAAAGAAGGCGATATGATTGAGTTTGGTGGTCTTCTTGGTACAGCTCCAGTTATGAAGGTCAATGGGGCTTCGTCTGTTGATTTCATTTCTCGTGGGGGACAAATCCCAGCACCAATTCATAGTTTTAAAAATTAAGAAAATAGGAGAAAATGATGAAAAAAGAAATGAAACATGCTTTAGTAGCTTTAGGACTGTCAACTTTACTAGTCCCAACTTTTGCCAGTCAAGTAGTTTCTGCGCAGGAAGAAAGCCATGAAACTACCACTAGTGTGAGTCCAGAAGAGGTTAATAAAAAAATTGAGGAAACGAAGCAATTTTTAATTGATTTGATTAAACAAAATATCTTTGAACAGGTTGATCAAGGAGACTGGGATACAGTTTCTTTTTCCAAGAGTGATGTAAGCTCTATTAGAGATAAATTAAGAGAAGAACTTAATTATAGGTTACAAGATTTCATGGGAGAGTTAGAATATATAAGGAAGTATAGTTTAGAAGGAAAAATTCCTTTGGAAGAGTTACCAAATATTTTATCAGAGTTTAAGAACAAATCTAAAAAAAACTACATTGATCGTTATAGAGAAAAAGATAATTTTTTTGGTCATAGAATGAAGTATATTGTTGCTGAACTTGCTATACTAAAGAAAATGAATCTGGTAATTTCTCAAATAAATAATGATTCTCACTATACAGAATTAGAGAAAAAAGAAATGTTAGCTAGAGTTTCAAGCTACTACGCACCTGGTTTTCATCAATCTGGTTTATATGTTGATAGTGATAAGTATTTAACTTTATTTAATAATCAAGATAATTTAAATACTTATCTTAAGAAAGTTTCTCTATTTTTATCTAACAATCATTATCCGATTTCTACAGTACCTAAGGAAAAAAATATACGGGAAATTAATGCTGTTGCCTTTATGGAGAAGACAGCCATTAGTAATGACGATACACTTTCGAAAGCAGAAAAGATTTCTATGTTTAGTAAGATTGATGATATAGTTGAAGAAGGGATACATAAAGTCAAGAAGGAAGCTGGTCTTTTACATGAGGAGAAACCTGAATTAGTACACATGCTATCCCCTGAAGAGTTATCTGTATTTACTAAGCGTATCGAAGATGTTTACCAAGGAAAAGCTAAGCCTAAGGTAACAAAAGAAGAGGCTATTCAAGCAGTTTCTACTGGAACTTCATCCTCAGTTTTATCTCAATCTAAATCTAATGTTACCACTAATGGAGAGACTAAGAAAAATCATCAAGCAAGTAAGTGGTTTAAAGAGTCTGGAAAATGGTACTATAATGACCTTTCTGGTAACCTTGTAAGAAACCGTTGGGTAGGCCGTTATTATCTAAAAGCAGATGCTTCAATGGCTGCAAGTGAATGGATTTATGATGAAGACTATAAGAGCTGGTTTTATGTAGATTCAACTGGTAGTTATGTGGAGAAAGCTTGGCAGGGCGAATACTACCTAAAACGTGGCGGTTACATGGCTAAGAGTGAGTGGGTATTTGATTCTCAGTATGATAGTTGGTATTATCTGAACCAAGATGGTAAGTATGCTCGTAACCAATGGATTAAAGATGGGGATAAGTGGTATTACTTGTTAGCTGATGGAAAATTGGCAAAAAATATGACCATTAACGGCTATAAAGTAAATGAAAAAGGTGAATGGGTATAATTTTTTAAGTTCTATTTAAGGTTAGCTGTGTATACTATAATCATTAAATAAAGACCTCCTAATATTATTTGAAACAGATAACACTGATTTAGTTTGAATTTGATTTTCATCTAATATCTTTATTTAATAGAACTCCTAAACTTTTTCATAATAATCTCCTGCAAAAGTCGCCTGTCTGGGTGGCTTTTGTTTTATCATCCATGATATAATAGAAGCAAACGGAGGACGGAAAATGGTAAAAGTACGATTGTATTTGGTACGTCATGGCAAGACCATGTTTAACACGATTGGTCGCGCGCAAGGCTGGAGCGATACTCCCTTAACAGCTGAAGGTGAACGAGGGATTCAAGAATTAGGAATCGGTTTGCGAGAATCTGGTCTACAGTTTGAACGTGCTTATTCCAGTGATTCAGGGCGCACCATTCAGACAATGGGAATTATCCTTGATGAACTTGGCTTGCAGGGGAAAATCCCTTATCGCATGGACAAGCGTATCAGAGAATGGTGTTTTGGTAGCTTTGATGGAGCTTATGATGGTGATCTTTTCATGGGCATTATTCCTCGTATCTTTAATGTGGACCACGTTCACCAATTATCTTATGCTGAACTGGCTGAGGGTTTGGTAGAGGTCGATACAGCTGGTTGGGCTGAAGGATGGGAAAAACTCAGTAGCCGAATCAAGGAAGGTTTTGAAGCAATTGCCAAAGAAATGGAAGAACAAGGCGGGGGCAATGCCCTCGTTGTCAGCCACGGAATGACTATTGGAACCATTGTTTATCTGATCAATGGTATGCATCCGCATGGTCTAGATAATGGTAGCGTGACGATACTTGAATATGAGGACGGTCAGTTTAGCGTTGAGGTTGTCGGCGATCGTAGTTACCGAGAACTAGGACGGGAGAAGATGGAGGAAGCCTCTATTTAATCAGTCTAGACTTGCTTGCTCTGAACTAGGGATTTGATAAGAATATCAAGACAAGAAAAAACAGCCGAGGGTAATCCTTTCGGCTGTTTTTGATGGGGAAACTAAAGTGTAATGCTATTGCTTTTAGAGATTTTCATAAACAAGAGCAAGGAAGCTACTGTTAGAATAGTCAAGATAGTTGACAAGGCTGCGGCTACACCGTAATTTCCTCTGAGAACCTCTGTATAAATGGCTACAGTCATTGTTCTTGTTTTGACATTGTAGAGGAGGATAGAAGTGGAGAGCTCTGAAATCATTGTGACCCAAGATAGGATGGCTCCAGAAATGATACCAGATAGCATCATTGGAGTTGTAATCTTAGCAAAGGTATTGAGACGACTACTTCCTAAGCTTTCAGCGGCTTCTTCAATACTTGGGGCTATTTGTTGCAAGCTAGCAACAGATGAGCGAATAGTATAAGGTAATCTTCTGACAGATAGGGACATAATCAAGATGAAAGCAGTTCCTGTAATCATAAGAAATCCACTTCCAAATAGGCCAGTATTGAAGGAAGAAATGAAGGCAATCCCTAGAACGGTTCCTGGTACAATATAAGGGACCATACTGAGGCTGTCAATTAAGTTTGTAAACAAATTCCGTTTTCTAACAGCTAGGTAGGAGATAAATGTTGCGAAAAGGACAACTAGGACTAAGGCAATCAAAGGGATACGAATAGTATTGAAAATAGCAGATCCCATACGATTGAAAGCTACCTTGTAACTGTTTAGAGAATAGCCTTTGACAAATACCATACCTGATGTTTTTAGGAAAGAGGTATAAATCAAGTAGATTTGAGGTAAAACAGAGATAAAGATAATTCCGTAGACTGTTGCATAAATGGCAGCCATTTTTCCTTTTGTAGTTTTTTTAGGCTCAATTGGATGGAGCGAATTCATGCTGAAACTGTAGCGGTTTGCAATGTATTTTTGGATAAGGAAAATCGCCAAGGCAATGATAATCGCCATAATGGCTAAAGCAGATGCAAAAGCAGAATTTCCTCCAACCTCGCTAATGAATTGGGTATAAATCAGGACAGGGAAAGTCCGATATCCTTCGCCAATCAACATAGGCGTTCCAAAGTCTGAGAATGCTCTCATAAATACAAGCAGGGCAGCAGCTAGTAAGGTTGGAACAAGGAGAGGTAAAACAACCGTTACGATACGCTTAAATCCGAAGGACCCCATGCTTTCAGCGGCTTCAAGTAGGGAATTGTCAATGCTTTTCATTGTTCCAGCAACGTATAGAAATACCAGTGGGAATAGTTGCAGTGTAAAGACAAGTACAATTCCTTTGAATCCATAAATATCGATAGCTGGAAGATGAAGGGTATTTGTCAGGAATTTAGTAATGACCCCATTTCGTCCCAGCAAGAGAATCCAGGAGTAGGCTCCCACGAAAGGAGCTGACATGGAAGCAATGATAATCAATATTTGTAGAAATTTCTTCCCCTTGAAGTCATACATAGAGAAGAGATAAGCTAATAGGGTTCCTACAACTAAGGAAGTGACAGTAGCGGTAATGGAAACCTTGAAACTGTTGACAAGTGTCTCAGAGTAGTAGGCTTTACCAAAGAAAGTGACAAAATTAGCTAGTGAGAATTGCCCTTCATGTATAAGTGCTTGCTTGAGCACGGTAACGATAGGATAAACGAGAAAGACAAGATAGGTAAGAAAGATGAAGAAAGAGGAGGCTGTCCAAATATTTAGTTTTTTACGTTCCATGGTTGACTCCTTTTATCAGGTTTTGGGAACCATCTGCAGAAAAGACGTTTAATTTTTGGGTATTGATTCGTAGACGAATACGATCGCCTTTTTGTAGATCTTCTTCAAAAGTTGATTCTTCACTAACTTGAATTTTTGAGGCAAAGCCTGTCTCGATGAAATACTCCGTATTTAGTCCAAGATAGACGCTATCGCTAATAGTTCCTTCAATATCTCCAGATTCATCTTTGATAAATTCTTCTGGACGAATGCTTACATGAATAGCTTGTGCCTCAGCATGATCAAGAGCTGGCATTCGAAGGGCATAGCCATCTGAAAAGACGATATAAGCGCCATCGCTCCGTTTTTCGAGATTGGCAGGGATAATATTTGTGCGTCCGATAAAGGTTGCTACAAACTCATTAGCTGGTTTATGATAGAGTTCTTTTGGTCGGCCGATTTGTTGGATCACCCCATCTTTCATAACAGCAATTTGGTCTGAAATAGCCATAGCTTCTTCTTGGTCGTGGGTCACATAAACAGTTGTAATTCCCACTTCGTGTTGGATTTCTCGAATAGCTTGACGCATATCCAAGCGAAGTTTGGCATCTAGGTTACTAAGTGGTTCGTCCATGAGGAGAACACTTGGATTAACTGTTAAGGCACGTGCCAAGGCGACACGTTGTTGTTGTCCACCACTGAGTTTATCGGGCTTCCGATCCGCATATTGAGCAATTTGCATGAGTTCAAGATATTTATTGGTCTGTTGGATCAATTCTTCTTTAGGGACTTTCTTTTGCTTGAGACCAAAAGCAACATTATCTCGAACAGTCAAATGTGGGAAAATAGCGTAGTTTTGGAAAACCATCCCGATATTGCGTTTGCTGGGTTCCATATTATTGATTTTTGTATCATCGAAGTAAAATTCTCCGCCTTCGATACTGTTGAAACCTGCAATCATACGAAGAAGGGTCGTTTTCCCACACCCTGAAGGCCCAAGAAGGGTAAAGAGACTTCCTTTTGGAATTGTAATGTTCAAATTCTCAATAACAGGGACATCGTGGTAGATTTTTTTGGCGTTAATAATTTTGATCTCACTCATAGTGAACCTCTTTTACTGTTTAGATTGGATATCTGTAAAGACTTCGTTGTATTTCTTAACGATATCTGATTTATTCTTGATGACATAATCATAATCTTCAGTGAGTGTTTTGATTTTGTCAATTGGTTTCATGTTTTCGCTTGTTTTAGCATTTTTACGAACAGGACGATTAGTAGTGGTTGTACCAAGTGTATCTTGTACTTCTTGAGAGATAATAAAATCGATAAATTTCTTGGCATTTTCCATATTTTTCGCTTTTTTAACGATAGCAGCACTAGCAGGTAGGAAGACGGTTCCTTCTTTTGGATAGACTACCTTGATATTAGCCCCGTCATTTAAGAGTTTAACTGCTGGATCTTCATAAGAGAGACCAACAGCCATTTCTCCATCAGCGACTGCTTTATAGACACCAGATGAGCTTGAACCGATTTTCCCATCAATAAGTGTGAAGAGATCTTTTACATAAGACCAAGACTTATCATCTTTGTAACCACCTTGAGCTTGTAGCATATTTGTTAATTGAGCAAAGGCGCTAGAAGAGTTTGCTGGGTCAGCAGTTGCAATTTTTCCTTTTAGTTCAGGTTTGAGAAGGTCGCTATATCCTTCGATATTCATGCCTTTCGTTAAATCAGGATTGACGATTAAAACACTACCATCTAGTGTATAAGGAGTAGAGTAGCCAGTTGTGTTTTGATATTCTTTGATAACATTATCATTTTCTTTTGAAGTATAGTTTTCAAAGAGTTCTCCGTGGGTAGCATATTGTGTATAAGAACCACCAAAGATGACATCAGCTACAGGAGCTTCTTTTTCTGACTCTAGTTTTTTGAAAAGTTCTCCAGTACCAGCTTGAATCAGTTCTACTTTGATACCATATTTTTCTTCAAAGGCAGGAATAGTTGCTCCGATTAAGCCCTCTGAGTTTGGTGAATAAACGACTAGCGAACCGCCGTCTCCTTTATCAGATGAATCGCCATCGGCAGATTCATTAGAAGAACAAGCAGCAAGACCAAAAAGAGCTAGTCCGCAAGCAGCATAATACATCCATTTCTTTTTCATGATGGATACCTCCGTTGTGTTATTTAAGTTTATTTTAAAATAATGTAAGCGTTTTTAAAACCGATAATTCTATTCTATTAGAGTAAAATTCTCTACAAAAACGGAAGTAATCTTTTGATTTTATAGCAGGGTTTGACAGTTAATCACTAGTAAGTCAAATTTTATTTTTTAGATTGGATATCTGTAAAAATATCATTGTACTTTTTAAGAATGGCGGATTTGTTTTTAATGACATAATCGGAATCTTCAGTGGCAATATTGATTTCTGTCATAGCCTTCATATTTTTATTGGTTTTAGCATTTTTACGAATAGGTCTAATTGTAGTTTCAGTTCCTAGCTTATCTTGGATTTCTTGAGAAAGGAGGAAATCGATAAATTTCTTAGCGTTTTCCATATGTTTGGCATTTTTGACGATAGCAGCGTTACCAGGTAAAAAGACGGTACCTTCTTTTGGATAAATAACTTTTACATCAACTCCGTCGTTTAAGAGTTTTAAGGCAGGATCTTCATAGGTGAGCCCTACAGCCATTTCCCCATCGGCGACAGCTTTGTAAACATTTGAAGAACTAGATGCAATCTTTCCATCTACCAGGGTAAATAGATTTTTTACATAGGTCCAAGCTTGTTCATTTTCGTATCCACCTTGATCGACAAGCATGTTTGTTAATTGAGCAAAGGCGCTAGAAGCATTACTTGGATCAGCAGTAGCAATTTTTCCTTTTAATTTAGGATTGAGTAGATCATTGTAGCCTTCAATTTTTATATCTTTTGTAAGAGCTGAATTGGCAATGATGACACTGACATCAAGTGTATAGGGAGTGTAGAATCCTGTTTTATTTTGATATTCAGGGATTATCTGGTCGTTCTCTTGGGAAATATAAGGTTCAAAAAGTTTTTCGTTAGAAGAGAAGAGGGCGTAGGAGCCTCCGAAAATGACATCAGCTACTGGGGATTCTTTTTCGGCCTCAGCTTTTTTGAACAATTCACCCGTGCTGGCTTGTACTAAATCAACCTTAATACCATATTTTTCTTCGAAGGCTGGGACTGTTTCTTCGATAAGGTCTTCAGGGTTAGGCGAGTAGACAACCAAAGTGCTATCTGAATCTTTTTCAGCGCTAGTTTCCGCTTCTATAGGTGAAGAACATCCTGATAAAGAAAGGAATATCCAGCCACAAGAGAGAAAGAATAGTATTTTTTTCATAAGTATCTCCTTTTTTTACGAACATTTTCTCTACCTAGATTGTTAATGTCTTTAAATTGTAGAGTTCTACAGGATATAATAAAAACCTTAAAGAAATCTAAAACGGGAAATAGAAAATGGGTATCTCGAGCAAGGATGGGTACACTGTAACTGGGATTTCGATGGTAATCCTCTTCAAAACACGTCGCTTTATCTGCAATCTCAAAGCTATGATTTGAGTAGTTAGCACTTTGATTTTCATTGAGTAAAAGTACAAAATAAAAAGATTGCTAGAGTTGAGCAATCTTTTTACATCAATGATTTTTATCCATGAGTTTTAATTCTTTTGGAGAAATATGGAGATACTTTTTAAAAACTTTGGCAAAATATTTATAGTCTGAAAATCCAACTTGTTCAGAGATATCGCTTAAGGGAGAATTAGGGGACTCAGCTATTTTATCTATAGCTTGCTTGAGGCGGTAGCGTAAGATATATTCATTTAGCGTCATTGGGAAGTCTTCTTTGATAACCTTATATAGATAACTTTCGCTATACCCTAGATTCTCTGCAATGCTAGAAATGGTAAAGTGCATACAGTAGTGTTGATGAACAAATTCAAGAATTTGCTGAATGATTTGGTTTTGTGTATCAATTTGTTGGATAGAGGTAAGTAAAGTTTGATATTCTTCTAAAAAAGGAGTTTCTTGACGAGTGCTAACTCGTAATCGCAAAACAATTTTTTGAAGACATTCTGTCACCTCCTTGGTATCAATTGGTTTGGATAAGAAATCAACTGCTCCATATTGCATGGCTTTTTTGGCATTTTGAAAATCGTTATAACCTGATAAGATAACTTTTTCATAGGGGAGGGTACGAGTGGCTTCGAACATCATAAAAGCATCCATAATTGGCATTGTGATGTCTGTTAAGACAATATGAGGTTCTTTTTCTTGGATGAGTTTCATTCCCTCTTGACCGTGACTGGCAGTTCCTACGACTTGGATACCTAAGGCAGAGTAGTCTACGGCAATCTCTAGCCATTTTCGGATGAGGTGTTCGTCTTCTACGATAATGAGCTTAAACATGAGTTAGTCCTTTCGTTACAAATTTGACCCAAGTTTCTCCTTGGCGATTGACTCCTAAATCTAGCTGGACATCAGAAAAGAAATTGCTCAATCGTTTGTAGCTGTTCACGATGCCATGCTGGGTATGAGGGCTTTCTAAAGAGTCTAAAATAGCGAGTCGCTCTTGTTTGGTTAGTCCTCCAGCATTATCCTTGACTAAAAAAGTTAGAGAATCTGCTTCCAAGGTAATTTGGATATCTATATGAAGATCAATACGGTATTGCATCCCATATTTTATAGCATTTTCTACTAGAGGAAGCAAGAAAAGCTTAGGAATAGGCTGATTATCGACAGTTTCTGGGCAGACAATATCATAGGAAAAGTGCTCGAAACGAATCTTATGAATAATCAGGTAATCCTCTATAATCTTTAAATCCTGACAAATGGTTGTTTCTTTTTCTAAATCGGTGATACTGTAGCGAAGAATGCGCGTGAGATTTTGAATTAGATCTTGTGTGAGAGCGGCATCCATTAAAGAAGTGATTTTAATCGTCTCAAGTGTATTGTAGAGAAAATGAGGATTGAACTGAGCTTCCAGCATTTTTCTTTCAAAAATCCACTTTTCTTTTTCTATGGTCAACATTTTTTGATGAAGTTGATCTAATTCGTACAACATATTGTTGATTTTTTCTGCCATAAACTCAAACTCATCACCTGTTTGTAGAGAAAGCCTTTTTTCTGCTTGTTTGGGAATTTCTTGAAGTTGGTAAACCAAGCTTTCAATAGGAACAGCGTTGTGTGTAGCAATCTTATGAGCAATTCGTCTTGCTTGCCAGAAGTAGAGGAAGAATATACATAAGGTGAGAATGGAGGCTAGGCCGAGTAAGCTAGGAATGGGAAAAAAGGATTGAAAAGTATAGATTGAAAAAATAGAACCGACTTTTTCTTTTTGAACAATAAGCGGTTCATTCGCATACCAGTGGGTGCGAGAGTGTAGGAGTTTTTCATCAAATTTTTCAAGAGTGGAGCGAGTAAACTGATTTGTATTGTTGGAGAACATATTTCCAAAGCTATCGGTAATGATGTATTTGGAATTGATCATTGGGAAACTTGAGATGAAATCATTCTCATTTACGAAAGCAATAGTATAGGCCTTAACTCGTTGGTTTTGAAGTAGTGGTTTGATAAAGAGTGTGTAGTGTTGCTTGTCTGAAGAAAGTGCAATTTTTTCTGTAACTTTATCTTGAGAAGGATTTTGAATGAGCAGTTTTAGATAGTAGGGTGATAAAATACTTTCTTGATGATTTCGATTGGTACTAAATAGTAATTCACCTGTATCACTTAGGATAATGAGATCAGAACTAAGTTTTAATTTAGCTTTTGTCTCGTAAAATAAGCTAAAGACTTCTCTCTCTGTGTGTTTGCCATCCAAAAATCCTGGAATCATTTTATGGTTCATAGTAGTCAGGAGCTCATTATTGGCTTCTTTCATTTCTTGAACCTGTTTTACAATCTGTCTCGTATCTTTGGAGAGTTGCTGCTTTTGTAAAACATAGGAAAAACCAAAAAGTAAAATGAGTAGTAAGAGTGAGGTCACAAAGGCTGCGATAGAGCTTCTATGGAGAATTTCTTTTTGGAGAGATTTTTTAAAGGAATGAGACATCCGCTACCTCCTTGGAAGGGTTTTCTGTTATAAGTATAGCAGTTTAAAAATTCTAGAGCAAGGTAAAATAGAAAAGTATAGAATAGAACGAGACCAAATTCCCTCAAAAATGGTATAATAGTAACATCACAAAATTGGAGAGAGACCATGAGT
Source organism: Streptococcus sp. 3705 (assembly GCF_013277145.1). Lineage (GTDB taxonomy): Bacteria > Bacillota > Bacilli > Lactobacillales > Streptococcaceae > Streptococcus. The sequence continues at coordinate 107,044 of NZ_VMMJ01000016.1, forward strand.
TTTTACAATCATAAAGAAATTGAGCCTAAGTGGCAGGGCTACTGGGCAGAACATCATACATTTAAGACAGGAACAGATGCATCAAAACCTAAGTTTTATGCGCTTGACATGTTCCCTTATCCGTCTGGAGCGGGTCTGCACGTAGGACACCCAGAAGGTTATACAGCAACGGATATCCTCAGCCGTTACAAACGTGCGCAAGGCTACAATGTCCTTCACCCAATGGGTTGGGATGCCTTTGGTTTGCCTGCAGAGCAGTATGCTATGGATACGGGGAATGACCCAGCGGAATTTACGGCTGAAAACATTGCTAACTTCAAACGCCAAATCAATGTGCTTGGATTCTCTTACGACTGGGATCGTGAAGTCAATACAACAGATCCAAACTACTACAAGTGGACCCAATGGATTTTCACTAAGCTTTATGAAAAAGGCTTGGCCTATGAAGCGGAAGTGCCAGTAAACTGGGTTGAGGAATTGGGAACAGCCATCGCCAATGAAGAGGTTCTTCCTGATGGAACTTCTGAGCGTGGAGGCTATCCAGTTGTCCGCAAGCCAATGCGCCAATGGATGCTTAAAATCACGGCCTATGCGGAGCGTTTGCTCAATGACTTAGATGAACTTGATTGGCCAGAGTCTATCAAGGACATGCAACGCAACTGGATTGGGAAATCAACTGGTGCTAATGTAACTTTTAAAGTTAAGGGAACCGACAAGGAATTCACCGTCTTTACCACTCGTCCTGATACCCTTTTCGGTGCGACTTTCACTGTTTTGGCTCCTGAGCATGAACTAGTAGATGCCATCACAAGCACAGAGCAAGCAGAAGCAGTTGCAGACTATAAACACCAAGCTAGCCTCAAATCTGACTTGGCTCGTACCGACCTTGCCAAAGAAAAAACTGGTGTTTGGACTGGTGCTTATGCCATCAATCCTGTCAATGGTAAGGAAATCCCAATCTGGATTGCGGACTATGTTCTTGCTAGTTATGGAACAGGTGCGGTTATGGCTGTGCCAGCCCATGACCAACGTGATTGGGAATTTGCCAAACAATTTGACCTTCCAATCGTAGAGGTGCTGGAAGGTGGAAATGTAGCAGAAGCTGCCTACACAGAAGATGGACTTCACGTCAATTCAGACTTCCTAGATGGACTCAACAAAGAAGACGCTATTGCCAAGATCGTGGCTTGGTTGGAAGAAAAAGGTTGTGGACAAGAGAAGGTTACCTACCGTCTCCGCGACTGGCTCTTTAGCCGTCAACGTTACTGGGGTGAACCAATTCCAATCATTCATTGGGAAGATGGAACTTCAACAGCTGTCCCTGAAAGTGAATTGCCACTTGTCTTGCCTGTAACCAAGGATATCCGTCCTTCAGGTACTGGTGAAAGTCCACTAGCTAACTTGACAGATTGGCTTGAAGTGACTCGTGAAGATGGTGTTAAAGGTCGTCGTGAAACCAACACCATGCCACAATGGGCAGGTTCAAGCTGGTACTACCTCCGCTATATTGACCCACACAATACTGAGAAATTGGCCGATGAGGATCTTCTCAAACAATGGTTGCCAGTGGATATCTACGTGGGTGGGGCAGAGCATGCCGTTCTTCACTTGCTTTATGCTCGTTTCTGGCATAAATTCCTCTATGACCTCGGTGTTGTTCCAACTAAGGAACCATTCCAAAAACTCTTTAACCAAGGAATGATTTTGGGAACAAGCTACCGTGACCACCGTGGGGCTCTTGTGGCGACTGACAAGGTTGAAAAACGTGATGGTTCTTTCTTCCATGTGGAAACAGGAGAAGAGTTGGAGCAAGCACCAGCTAAGATGTCTAAATCGCTTAAGAACGTTGTTAATCCAGACGATGTGGTGGAACAATACGGTGCTGACACCCTTCGTGTTTATGAAATGTTTATGGGACCACTCGATGCTTCGATTGCTTGGTCAGAAGAAGGTCTGGAAGGAAGCCGTAAATTCCTTGACCGTGTTTACCGTTTGATTACAAGCAAGGAAATTGTTGCAGAAAACAATGGCGCTCTTGATAAGGTCTACAATGAAACAGTCAAATCTGTCACTGAGCAAATCGAGTCTATGAAATTCAACACAGCTATTGCCCAACTGATGGTCTTTGTCAACGCGGCTAACAAGGAAGAAAAACTTTATGTAGACTACGCCAAAGGCTTTATCCAATTGATTGCCCCATTTGCACCTCACTTGACAGAAGAACTCTGGCAAACAGTTGCGGCAACAGGTGAGTCAATCTCTTACGTGGTTTGGCCAACATGGGATGAAAGCAAATTGGTTGAAGACGAAATCGAAATCGTCGTTCAAGTCAAAGGAAAAGTTCGTGCCAAACTCATGGTCGCTAAAGACTTGTCACGCGAAGAATTGCAAGAAATTGCTCTCGCTGATGAAAAAGTCAAAGCAGAAATTGACGGTAAGGACATCATGAAAGTGATTGCGGTACCGAATAAATTGGTTAACATTGTTGTGAAATAAGATAGGAATCCTTCAGAGTAGAATCTGGAGGATTTTTTGAATTTTCTTATGAAAGTATGATATACTATGGGCAACTATAAAGTTTGAAAAGCGAAACAAGGAGAAGAAAGATGCCAGTAAACGAATATGGTCAGATGATTGGTGACTCAATGGAAGGTTATACACCAGGTGAATTGCCTGCTATTGATTTCTTAGAAGGACGTTATGCTAGGATAGAGGCTCTTTCAGTGGAAAAGCATGCAGAGGACTTGCTAGCTGTTTATGGCCCTGATACTCCTCGGGAGATGTGGACCTACCTCTTTCAGGAGTCAGTGGCAAATCTGGAGGAGTTGGTTAGCCTTTTAAATCAGATGTTGGCTCGTAAGGATCGTTTTTACTATGCGATTGTAGACAAGGCAACTGGTAAGGCTTTGGGAACATTTTCTCTCATGCGCATTGACCAGAATAACCGAGTAATAGAAGTGGGAGCTGTCACTTTTTCTCCAAAACTCAGGGGGACACGGATAGGGACAGAAGTCCAGTATCTACTGGCTCGCTATGTTTTTGAGGAGCTGAACTATCGTCGCTACGAGTGGAAATGCGATTCCTTAAATCTGCCATCCAGACGAGCAGCGGAGCGTTTGGGCTTTGTCTATGAAGGAACCTTTCGTCAGGCAGTGGTTTATAAGGGGCGTACAAGAGATACGGATTGGTTGTCTATGATTGATAAGGACTGGCCTCAAGTCAAATCTCGTTTGGAAACATGGTTGCGTCCTGAAAATTTTGACCAAAATGGACGACAGTACAAGAGCTTGAGAGAGCTTTAAGAGGTGTTGAGATGATTACTATTAAAAAGCAAGAAATTGTCAAGCTAGAGGATGTTTTGCATCTCTATCAGGCTGTCGGTTGGACAAATTATACCCATCAACCAGAGATGCTGGAGCAGGCCTTATCTCATTCGCTTGCTATGTATTTAGCGTTTGATGGCGATGCTGTGGTGGGCTTGATTCGTTTGGTTGGAGATGGTTTTTCATCAGTTTTTGTACAGGATTTAATCGTTTTACCTATCTATCAGCGTCAAGGGATTGGTAGTCTCTTGATGAAAGAGGCTTTAAAGGATTACAAAGATGCCTATCAAGTCCAGCTGGTAACAGAAGAGACAGAAAGCACCTTGGGATTCTATCGTTCTATGGGTTTTGAAACTTTATCCACCTATGATTGTACAGGAATGATTTGGGTAAACAAAGAAAAATAAAAAACTTGTTTTTTCTTAAGCAAAGTTTAAGGATGGTCTAGTATTATATAGTCATTAAATAAAGACCTCCTAACTTTATTTAATGAAATCCTAAAACTTTTTTTCATCATAATCTCCTAATGAAGTCACCCAATCAGGTGACTTTTTTGTGGGGTGAGGTGATGGTAATAGAATTTTTTTGTAAAATAGTAAAATATGAGAAAAGTTAAGCTAGTTTTAAGCTTTGTCTAGTATCATATAGTTATTAAATAAAGACCTCCTAACTTTATTTAATAAAATCCTAAACTTTTCTTTTTCATAATAATCTCCCTTAACTCCACCCAATCAGGTGGAGTTTTTTGGCTCTATTTCAGGCTTTTGGAGAGTTTTCTAAACATCATTTTCCGATATTTTTCGATATTTTTCGGATTTTGGTCGGGGAATTGGCGGGGACTTTTTGAGATTTTGGCGGGGATTTTTTAGCGAATATGGCTAAGAAATAGGTCTGTTGTCGCTTCAGCTATTTCAAACTCAATTTGATTGTAAGCGACTGTTAATTGAAGGACTGAAACTGCTGTAATAATGATTTTGCTTGTCCAGTAGTGGCGTATTAAATGAGGAGTGACATGTAAGGTTGTCTATTCGTTTACTAAATCAAAATTTCTATGAAATTGATAGAATCCCTAATTTTCTCTTAAACTTGAAAGTCTTGTTGTACGGCGGTTAAAGATGATGTAAAACATTGACAAAATGTGTGAACTATGGGATAATAAAAGGGAATTAAGTATTGTGTCTATATCATAGGCTAGAAAAGACCCCAAGCTCACGTCCAAATAAGCTTGGGGTCTTTTTGACACTATTTGTCCTTGTTTAGCCATTTATCGACTATATGAAGAACGACACCGACCACAATTGGTCCGATGATAGTTTTAAGTATTGTATCCATCATGGGCTATCTCACCTCCTTTCACAGGCGGTGTAGAAGTGCCGAATAATATTATACCACATAAGTGCTAAACTTAGGAGTCCCCAATCAGGTGGAGTTTTTTGGCTGTCTTTCAGGCTTTTCGGAAGTTTTCTAAATATCATTTTTCAATAGCTTTCTCTAAATCTTATAAACTTTATTGGACAGATTCTAAAGTTGGAGAAGCTGAATGGATGAGGATATAAACCTTTGACAAATTTTGTGAACTATGGGATAATAAAAGGGAATTAAGTATTGTGTCTATATCATAGGCTAGAAAAGACCCCAAGCTCACGTCCAAATAAGCTTGGGGTCTTTTTGACACTATTTGTCCTTGTTTAGCCATTTATCGACTAAGCGAAGAACGACACCGACCACAATTGGTCCGATGATAGTTTTAAGTATTGTATCCATCATGGGCTAATTCACCTCCTTTCGTAGGCGGTGTAGCAGTGCCGAACAATATTATACCACATAAGTGCCAAACTCAGGAGTCACCTAATCGGGTGGCTTTTTTGTTTGTGGCTTGGTTTTTTGATATAATGTAAACATGAGTAGAATTTTGGATAATGAGATAATGGGGGATGAGGAGTTAGTAGAACGCACGCTCCGTCCTCAGTACTTACGTGAATATATTGGGCAGGACAAGGTCAAGGATCAGCTCCAAATCTTTATTGAAGCTGCCAAAATGCGGGATGAAGCGCTGGACCATGTCCTCTTATTTGGGCCTCCAGGTTTGGGGAAAACGACCATGGCTTTTGTTATTGCCAACGAACTAGGTGTCAATCTCAAGCAGACTTCGGGTCCAGTCATTGAAAAAGCCGGAGATCTGGTAGCGATTTTGAATGACTTAGAGCCTGGGGATGTCCTTTTTATTGATGAGATTCATCGCTTGCCCATGTCGGTGGAGGAGGTGCTTTATAGTGCCATGGAGGACTTCTATATTGATATCATGATTGGGGCTGGTGAAGGTAGTCGCAGTGTTCATTTGGAGTTACCACCTTTTACCTTGATTGGTGCGACGACTCGGGCTGGTATGCTCTCAAATCCACTACGGGCACGTTTTGGGATTACGGGGCATATGGAGTATTATGCTCATGCTGACTTGACAGAAATTGTTGAGCGGACGGCAGATATTTTTGAGATGGAAATCACTCATGAGGCAGCATCCGAGCTGGCCTTGCGTAGTCGTGGAACCCCTCGTATTGCCAATCGTCTCCTCAAGCGCGTGCGCGATTTTGCCCAGATAATGGGGAATGGGGTTATCGATGATTTTATTACCGATAAGGCTTTGACCATGCTGGATGTTGACCATGAAGGTTTGGACTATGTGGATCAAAAAATCCTTCGCACCATGATTGAGATGTATGGTGGTGGTCCTGTCGGATTAGGAACTCTTTCTGTTAACATAGCAGAAGAGCGTGAGACAGTTGAAGACATGTATGAGCCCTACTTGATTCAAAAAGGCTTTATCATGCGGACGCGGTCTGGACGGGTGGCGACTGCTAAGGCATATGAGCATTTGGGATATGAGTACAATGAAAAATAAGCAAGAAATTCTAGAGGCTTTTAGAAAAAATCCAGATATGATGGCTATTCTGACTATCATCCGAAACTTGGAGTTGACAGATTCCTGGTTGGCGGCAGGTTCTGTCAGAAATTTCATCTGGAATCTCTTGTCAGACAGACCAGCATTTGATCTTGAAACAGATGTAGATGTGATTTTCTTTGATCCGGATATTTCTTATGAGGAAACCTTGTCCCTAGAGAAAAAGCTGAGAGAGGATTTTCCTCAGTACCAGTGGGAATTGAAAAATCAAGTCTATATGCACCAGCACAGCCCTCATACTGCTCCCTATACCAGTTCCCGTGATGCTATGAGTAAGTATCCAGAACGATGTACGGCTGTTGGATTACGCTTGAATGAAGAATCCGTTTTGGAACTCTTTACTCCATACGGTTTGGAGGATATTTTGAATTTTCAAGTTCGTCCAACTCCTCATTTCTTAGAAAATGAAGACCGAATGGAACTTTATCGAACACGTCTATCCAAGAAAAATTGGCAGGAGAAATGGAAAAATTTGATTTTTAAAAATACTTAAGGAAACTTTAAGCTAGGAAGTGTATACTAAGTTCATAAGTTAAGAAGACCTTAACTTAAACTCCTAAAACTTTTTCATAATAATCTCCCTATAAAAATTGAGTCGCCCAATCAGGCGGCTTATTTTTTTGAAAAATGGGCTTTGTGCCTGAGAATAAATAGCTTAGTGATAGAAGAAAATAGGGAAATATGGTATAATGAAACGATAGATTTTTGAATAGGAATAAGATCATGTTTGGATTTTTTAAGAAAGATAAGGCTGTGGAAGTAGAGGTTCCGACACAGGTTCCTGCTCATATCGGCATCATCATGGATGGCAATGGCCGTTGGGCTAAAAAACGTATGCAACCGCGAGTTTTTGGACATAAGGCGGGCATGGAAGCATTGCAAACTGTGACCAAGGCAGCCAACAAACTAGGCGTCAAGGTTATTACAGTTTATGCTTTTTCTACGGAAAACTGGACCCGTCCAGATCAGGAAGTCAAGTTTATCATGAACTTGCCAGTAGAGTTTTATGATAATTATGTCCCGGAATTGCATGCGAATAATGTTAAGATTCAAATGATTGGGGAAACAGACCGCCTGCCTAAGCAAACCTTTGAAGCTCTTACTAAAGCTGAGAAATTGACTAAGAACAACACAGGTTTGATTCTTAATTTTGCCCTCAACTATGGTGGACGTGCTGAGATTACACAGGCTCTTAAGTTGATTTCCCAGGATGTGTTAGATGCCAAAATCAACCCAGGTGACATCACAGAGGAATTAATTGGCAACTATCTCTTTACTCAGCATTTGCCTAAGGATGTACGAGATCCAGACTTGATTATCCGTACTAGTGGAGAATTGCGTTTGAGCAATTTTCTTCCATGGCAGGGAGCCTATAGTGAGCTCTATTTTACGGACACCTTGTGGCCTGATTTTGACGAGGTAGCCTTGCAGGAAGCCATTCTTGCATACAATCGTCGTCATCGCCGATTTGGAGGAGTTTAGGAGGAAATATGACACAGGATTTACAGAAAAGAACCTTGTTTGCAGGGATTGCCCTGGCTATTTTCCTACCAATTTTAATGATTGGGGGACTCTTGCTTCAGATAGCAATTGGAATCATAGCCATGCTAGCCATGCATGAACTTTTGAAGATGAGAGGTCTAGAGACCATGACGATGGAGGGCCTCTTGACCCTCTTTGCAACCTTTGCCTTGACCATTCCCTTGGAGAATTATCTGACTTTTTTGCCAGTTGATGGGAATGTGGTTGCTTATAGTGTTCTGATTTCAATCATGTTAGGAACGACTGTTTTTAGCAAGTCGTATACGATTGAGGATGCGGTTTTCCCTCTTGCTATGAGTTTCTATGTGGGCTTTGGTTTTAATGCTCTATTAGATGCTAGAATTGCAGGTTTAGATAAGGCACTATTAGCCTTATGTATTGTTTGGGCAACAGACAGTGGTGCCTATCTTGTTGGGATGAACTATGGTAAACGAAAATTAGCTCCGACAGTTTCTCCAAATAAAACCTTTGAGGGTGCCTTGGGTGGTATTTTAGGTGCTATTTTAGTAACCATCATCTTTATGATGTTTGATAGGACAGTTGCTCTTCCGTATGGAATTTACAAGATGTCGGTCTTTGCTATTTTCTTTAGCATTGCTGGACAATTTGGTGACTTACTAGAAAGTTCGATTAAGCGTCACTTTGGTGTTAAGGATTCTGGGAAATTTATCCCTGGACATGGTGGTGTTTTGGATCGTTTCGATAGTATGTTGCTTGTATTTCCAATCATGCACTTGTTTGGACTCTTTTAGAGAAAGGAAGATAGAATGCTCGGAATTTTAACCTTTATTCTGGTTTTTGGGATTATTGTAGTGGTGCACGAGTTCGGACACTTCTACTTTGCCAAGAAATCAGGGATTCTAGTGCGTGAATTTGCCATTGGCATGGGACCCAAGATCTTTGCTCATATTGGCAAGGATGGAACTGCCTATACCATTCGCATCTTGCCTCTGGGAGGCTACGTTCGTATGGCCGGTTGGGGTGATGATACCACTGAAATCAAGACAGGAACTCCTGTCAGTTTGACGCTTACTGATGATGGTAAGGTTAAACGCATCAATCTCTCAGGTAAAAAATTGGATCAAACAGCTCTTCCTATGCAGGTGACCCAATTTGACTTTGAAGACAAGCTCTTTATCAAAGGACTGGTTCTGGAAGAAGAAAAAACATTTGCAGTGGATCACGATGCAACGGTTGTGGAAGCAGATGGTACTGAGGTTCGGATTGCACCTTTAGATGTTCAATATCAAAATGCGACTATCTGGGGGAAACTCATTACTAATTTTGCAGGCCCTATGAATAACTTTATCTTAGGTGTCGTTGTTTTCTGGATTTTAATCTTCATGCAGGGTGGTGTCAGAGATGTTGATACCAATCAGTTCCATGTCATGCCTCAAGGGGCTTTGGCTAAGGTAGGAGTACCAGAAACGGCACAAATTACCAAGATTGGCTCACATGAGATTAGCAACTGGGAAAGTTTGATTCAGGCTGTGGAATCAGAAACCAAAGATAAGACGGCCCCGACCTTGGATGTGACTATTTCTGAAAAGGGTAGTGATAAGCAAGTCACTGTTACTCCTGAAGAAAGTCAAGGCCGTTACCTTCTAGGTGTTCAACCGGGAATTAAGTCAGATTTTCTATCCATGTTTGTAGGTGGTTTTACAACTGCTGCTGACTCGGCCCTCCGAATTCTATCAGCTCTGAAAAATCTGATTTTCCAACCGGATTTGAACAAGCTAGGTGGACCTGTTGCCATCTTTAAGGCAAGTAGTGATGCTGCTAAAAATGGAATTGAGAATGTCTTGTACTTCTTGGCAATGATTTCCATCAATATCGGGATTTTTAATCTGATTCCGATTCCAGCCTTGGATGGTGGTAAGATTGTGCTCAATATCCTAGAAGCCATCCGCCGCAAACCATTAAAACAAGAAATTGAAACCTATGTCACCTTGGCCGGAGTGGTCATCATGGTTGTCTTGATGATTGCTGTGACCTGGAATGACATCATGCGACTCTTTTTTAGATAATCGAGGAATATTATGAAACAAAGTAAAATGCCTATCCCAACGCTTCGCGAAATGCCAAGCGATGCTCAAGTTATCAGCCATGCTCTTATGTTGCGAGCTGGTTATGTTCGTCAAGTCTCAGCAGGTGTTTATTCTTATCTACCACTTGCTAATCGTGTGATTGAAAAAGCTAAAAATATCATGCGCCAAGAATTCGATAAGATTGGTGCCGTTGAGATGTTGGCTCCTGCCCTTCTTAGTGCAGAATTGTGGCGCGAATCAGGTCGTTACGAAACTTATGGTGAAGACCTTTACAAACTAAAAAACCGTGAAAAATCAGACTTCATCCTAGGCCCAACTCACGAAGAAACCTTTACAGCTATTGTCCGTGATTCTGTTAAGTCTTACAAGCAATTGCCACTTAACCTTTATCAAATCCAGCCTAAGTATCGTGATGAAAAACGCCCACGTAATGGACTTCTCCGTACACGTGAGTTTATCATGAAAGATGCTTACAGTTTCCACGCTAATTATGATAGCTTGGACAGTGTTTACGATGAGTACAAGGCTGCTTATGAGCGTATTTTTACTCGTAGTGGTTTAGACTTCAAGGCTATCATCGGTGACGGTGGAGCCATGGGTGGTAAGGACAGCCAAGAATTTATGGCCATCACACCTGCCCGTACAGACCTTGACCGCTGGGTTGTCTTGGACAAGTCAGTTGCCTCATTTGATGAGATTCCTGCAGAAGTGCAAGAAGAAATCAAGGCAGAATTGCTCAAATGGATGGTCTCTGGTGAAGATACCATTGCTTACTCAAGTGAGTCTAGCTATGCAGCTAACTTAGAAATGGCAACAAACGAGTACAAACCAAGCAACCGTGTTGTCGCTGAAGAAGAAGTGACTCGTGTTGCAACGCCAGATGTTAAATCAATTGATGAAGTTGCAGCTTTCCTCAATGTTCCAGAAGAACAAACAATTAAAACTCTCTTTTACATGGCAGATGGTGAGCTTGTTGCGGCCCTTCTAGTTGGAAATGATCAACTCAACGAAGTTAAGTTGAAAAACCATTTGGGAGCAGATTTCTTCGACGTTGCTAGCGAAGAAGAAGTGGCGAATCTTGTTCAAGCAGGTTTTGGTTCACTTGGACCAGTTGGTTTGCCAGAGAATGTTAAAATCATTGCAGACCGTAAGGTGCAAGATGTTCGCAATGCAGTTGTCGGTGCTAACGAAGATGGCTACCACTTGACTGGTGTGAACCCAGGTCGTGATTTTACTGCGGAATATGTGGATATCCGTGAAGTTCGTGAGGGTGAAATTTCTCCAGACGGGCAAGGAGTCCTTAACTTTGCGCGTGGTATCGAAATTGGTCACATCTTTAAACTCGGCACTCGCTATTCAGCAAGCATGGGAGCAGATGTTTTGGATGAAAATGGTCGCGCTGTGCCAATCATCATGGGATGTTACGGTATCGGTGTTAGCCGTCTCCTTTCAGCAGTGATGGAGCAACACGCTCGCCTCTTTGTTAACAAAACGCCAAAAGGTGAATACCGTTACGCTTGGGGAATCAATTTCCCTAAAGAATTGGCGCCATTTGATGTTCACTTGATCACTGTTAATGTCAAGGATGAAGAAGCACAAGCCTTGACAGAAAAGCTTGAAGCAAGCTTGATGGGAGCTGGTTATGAAGTCTTGACAGATGACCGTAACGAACGTGTTGGTGTTAAATTCAGCGATAGCGACTTGATTGGATTGCCAATCCGTATCACTGTTGGGAAGAAAGCAGCCGATGGCATCGTAGAAGTGAAGATTAAAGCGACTGGTGACACCATCGAAGTTCATGCAGATAACGTGCTTGAAACGCTTGAAATTCTCAGCAAGAAATAAAAACTATAATCAGAAGAAAAACAAGGAAAAAATGTAACTAGTTTTTACCTTGTTTTTTCTGTATAATGGGAAAAATGACTAGATAAAGAGGTAAATGTATGCTAAGATTTCCAAAGGATTTTGTCTGGGGATCCTCTACTTCTGGACCACAAACAGAAGGATGTGTAGCTGGTGACGGTAAGGGAGATAATCTCTGGGATTATTGGTACCAAGTGGAGCCAAATCGTTACTATAATGGGATTGGTCCAGATAAGACATCGACTTTTTATGAAAACTGGGAAAAGGATATCGACCTCTTGTTAGAAACTGGTCACACGGCCTTTCGGACTTCTATTCAGTGGTCACGGATTTTTCCACAAGGCTGTGGAAAAGTCAATCCTCAGGGTGTAGACTTTTACCGTAAAGTTTTTGAGGCTATTAAGGCCAAAGGGATTCGTCTTTTAGTCAATCTTTATCATTTTGATTTGCCTTTTGCCCTTCAAGAGGATGGTGATGGTTGGGAAAATAAGGCGATTGTCTCAGCCTATGAAGACTATGCTCGTTTTTGTTTTGAGACTTATGGAGATTTAGTGGATCAATGGATTACATTTAACGAGCCCATCGTTCCAGTAGAATTTGGCTATTTTTACGATGCCCATTATCCACATAAGGTGGATGCAGAGGCAGCCGTTAAAGTAGCTTATCATACACAATTGGCCAGCAGTCGGGCGGTCAAGGTCTGTCATGAAATCTTGCCTGATGCTAAGATTGGGATTGTCTTAAACTTGACACCGGCTTATCCACGTAGTCAGCATCCTGCTGATGTCAAGGCTGCTAATATTGCGGACCTTTTTCAGGCCCAATCTTTCTTAGATCCGTCTGTTTTGGGGACTTATCCACAGGAGTTAGTAGAAATCTTACATGAATACGGTCTCTTGCCTGATGCTACAGAGGAGGAGTTGGATCTCATTCGTGACAATACTGTGGACTTCCTTGGTGTCAACTACTATCAACCTTTGCGTGTTATGGCTCCTCGATTTGCGAAGCATCCAGAGAGTCCACTCTTACCAGAACATTTTTACGAGCCTTATGTGATGCCTGGACGTAAAATCAATCCTCACCGTGGCTGGGAGATTTATGAGCAAGGGATTTATGACATCGCCCAAAATATCAAGGAAAATTATGGCAATATCGAGTGGATGTTGACAGAGAATGGTATGGGTGTTGAAGGGGAAGAAAAATTCCGTCAAGATGGAATGATTCAAGATGATTACCGTATTGACTTTGTAAAAGGTCATCTTCGTGAACTTCACCGTGCTATTGAAGACGGAGCCAATTGTAAGGGCTACTTGATTTGGACCTTTATCGATTGCTGGTCATGGCTCAATAGCTATAAAAATCGCTATGGTTTGGTTGAATTAGACTTGGAAACGCAAGAACGTCGTCTGAAAAAATCAGGGCACTGGTTCAAGGAGCTAAGCGGTAATAATGGATTTTAAAAAAGACTCTGACTGATTGTCCTAATTGGTCAGAGTTTTTTGGTTGCAAAAAAGTTAATTTGAACTATACCAATTTTTACTCTTGACAAGTGAAAGAAACAAGTATATACTGTTTTTGCTGATTCTATAAAAGAGGAATTAGACTATACCAATTTTAAGGAGAAAGCACAGCTGGTCTGTGTCGTATATACTATGTGTGGAATTGTTGGTGTTGTTGGAAACACAAATGCAACTGATATTTTGATTCAAGGGCTTGAAAAGCTCGAATACCGTGGCTATGATTCTGCGGGGATTTTTGTCCTAGGTGGTGCTGAGAACCATTTGGTGAAGGCTGTTGGTCGTATTGCAGAATTGTCTGCCAAGACAGCTGGTGTTGAGGGAACAACTGGGATCGGTCATACTCGTTGGGCAACTCATGGGAAACCAACGGAAGACAATGCTCACCCACACCGCTCTGAGACAGAACGTTTTGTCTTGGTGCACAATGGGGTGATTGAGAACTATCTTGAAATCAAGGAAGAATACCTTGCAGGTCACCACTTTAAAGGGCAAACAGATACGGAAATCGCCGTTCATTTGATTGGAAAATTTGCGGAAGAAGATGGCTTGTCAGTTCTTGAAGCCTTCAAAAAAGCCCTTCATATCATCCGTGGTTCTTATGCCTTTGCCTTGGTTGACTCACAAAATCCTGAAGTCATCTACGTGGCTAAAAATAAATCACCACTTTTGATTGGCCTTGGAGAAGGCTATAACATGGTCTGCTCAGATGCTATGGCTATGATTCGTGAAACCAACCAATACATGGAAATTCATGACCAAGAGTTGGTAATCGTCAAGGCTGATAGTGTGGAAGTTCAAGACTATGATGGAAATCGTCGTGAGCGTGCTAGCTACACTGCTGAACTTGACTTGTCAGATATCGGTAAGGGAACTTACCCTTACTATATGCTTAAGGAAATTGATGAGCAACCAACTGTTATGCGTAAACTCATCCAAGCCTACACAGATGAGGCTGGTCAAGTTGTCGTAGACCCAGCTATCATCCAGGCTGTTCAAGACGCAGACCGTATCTACATCCTTGCAGCTGGGACATCTTACCACGCAGGATTTGCTTCTAAGAAAATGTTGGAAGAATTGACAGATACGCCAGTTGAGCTTGGAATCTCATCTGAGTGGGGCTATGGTATGCCACTTCTTAGCAAGAAACCACTCTTCATCTTTATCAGCCAGTCTGGTGAAACAGCGGATAGCCGTCAGGTTTTGGTCAAGGCTAATGAAATGGGTATCCCAAGCTTGACAGTGACAAATGTCCCAGGTTCAACCCTTTCACGTGAAGCCAATCATACTATGCTCCTTCACGCAGGTCCTGAAATTGCCGTGGCATCAACTAAAGCCTATACAGCGCAAATCGCAGCCCTTGCCTTCCTTGCAAAAGCAGTCGGAGAAGCAAATGGCAATACTAAAGCGCAAGCCTTTGACCTGGTGCATGAGTTGTCAATCGTAGCTCAGTCTATCGAATCAACTCTTTCAGAGAAAGAAACCATTGAAGCCAAGGTTCGTGAGCTACTTGAAACAACTCGTAACGCCTTTTACATCGGACGTGGTCAAGATTACTACGTAGCCATGGAAGCAAGTCTCAAACTTAAAGAGATTTCTTACATCCAGTGTGAAGGGTTTGCGGCAGGAGAACTTAAGCACGGAACTATTGCCTTGATTGAGGATGGAACACCTGTTTTGGCTCTCTTGTCAGACCCAGTTCTTGCCAACCACACTCGTGGAAATATCCAAGAAGTGGCAGCCCGTGGTGCCAAAGTCCTCACTATCGCAGAAGAAAATGTTGCCAAAGATACCGACGACATCGTGCTTACGACTGTCCACCCTTACCTCTCACCAATCTCAATGGTCGTACCAACACAATTGGTCGCTTACTTTGCAACGCTTCATCGTGGTCTCGATGTGGACAAACCACGTAATCTTGCTAAGTCAGTGACGGTAGAATAAGCTAAAAAAGTCTAGTTATCTAGGCTTTTTCTTGTGAGCAAATCGGTTGCTTGTACTTAAGATTCGTGTTAGAATAATTTTTCAAATTGAAGGACAGAGGTAGACAAGGAGAATCACTGTGGTAGAATTGGGAATTTCAACATTTGGGGAAACAACGGAGCTTGAAGGGACTGGGGAAACTTACAGTCATGCCGAACGCATTCGTCAGTTGGTGGCAGAGATTGAACTGGCTGATAAGGTTGGTTTGGATGTGTATGGGATTGGTGAGCACCATCGAGAGGATTTTGCAGTATCAGCCCCAGAGATTGTTCTGGCCGCTGGGGCAGTTAATACCAATAAAATCCGTTTGACCAGTGCAGTCAGCATTCTTTCGAGCATGGATCCGATTCGCTTGTTCCAACAGTATGCCACTATCGATGCTTTGTCAAATGGACGTGCGGAGATTATGGCTGGAAGGGGTTCTTTCACGGAATCTTTTCCCTTGTTTGGATATGATTTGAAAGACTACGAAGCCCTTTTTGATGAGAAATTAGACTTGCTCCAGTTAGTCAATGAGAAGACCAGGATAGACTGGCAAGGGCGATTGACCCAAACAATCTCTGGCAAGGAAGTTTATCCTCGTCCAGTTCAGGACAAATTACCCTTGTGGATAGCGACAGGTGGCCATGTCGAATCAACAGTGAAGATTGCTCAGGCAGGTCTACCGATTGTCTATGCCATTATTGGTGGGAATCCGCGTTATTTTAAAAAGTTGATTCAGGCTTATCGTGAGATTGGTAGCGAAGCGGGTCATACCAGTAATGAGTTAAAGGTTGGGGCTCATTCTTGGGGGTGGATTGCTGAAGATGGCGAGCAGGCTGTGAAAGATTATTTCCATCCGACCAAGCAAGTAGTGGATGCTATTTCCAAAGATCGCCCGCACTGGCAGGAATTGCGTTATGAACAATATTTAGAGCAAGTTGGACCAAATGGCGCCATGTTTGTGGGAAATCCAGATCAGGTGGCAGAAAAATTGATTCGTATGATTGAGGATTTAGGATTGGACCGCTTCATGCTCCATCTACCGCTTGGTTCCATGCCTCATGAACAAGTTCTGAGAGCTATTGAACTCTTCGGCACACAAGTTGCACCCAAAGTACGGACTTATTTTGCCATGAAAGAGGCTTAATAAAAAATCTTAATCAGGCTTATTAGGACGACAAATATTGTACAAAAACTAATCCCCCGAGCTGTAAGGCTTGGGGGATTTTTCTATAGGAGGGCTAGTTTAGTTCTCTTTTTTGTTTTTTAGCAAGAACCCGAGACCTAGAAGGGCAAGGAGGTTGATTCCTGCCAACAGGAGTTTGTTATCGTTGAGCTTCCTGTATTTGGATTAGTTATATCTAGCTATGCAAAGGTTATACAGTAGCAGTTTTAGCTAACCCATTCACCGTTTTCATTGACCAAATAGCCTTCAACTCTTGTATTAACTGCAAGTTTACCTGATGAATCAACATAGTACCATTTGTCAGAAACTTCAAACCATTGATTTTCTTTCATAGCTCCTGATGGATCTAGATAGTACCAAGTATCTCCATCTTTAACCCAACCGGTTGACATAGAACCGTTACTATTTAGGAAGTACCAAACATTGCCATCTTTTACCCAACCAGTTGACATAGAGCCATCATCTTTTAGATAATACCAAGTATCTCCATCTTTGATCCAACCAGTAGCTAGAGAACCGTCTGCTTTATGGAAATACCAGATGCCATTTTCTTGTTTCCAACTAGCTTTAGTTGCCTGATTTGGAGTTTCCGGTTTCTTATTTGTATAAGCTGGAGTATAGGAAGTGACAATAGTTTGAGTAGGCGTAGATGGAAGTGATTGAGTATTATTGTCTTTATGTGGTTGTGAAGCTTGTGAACCAGTTGTAGCTTGGCTAGGTTTATTTTCTGCATCAGCTACTGTTGCAGATGGTTTAGTAGAATCAGGTTTAGCTTCTGGAGCTGGATCTTGATGTGCAGGGTGAGAAGCTTCATTTTGATGTTCAGGCTTGGAAGGGGTTGAGTCTGGTTTCTCTTCTGCAGTTGACTCATGGTTAGTTCCATTTTGAGAGACTCGAAGAACAGTAGCTGTAAGGGCATTCAATTTCAAACCTTTTTCAGTCCATTTAAGCCCTTGAGGGTTGGCAATTCCTACTGGTCCTGCTTGGTTTTCATCTGCCAAAACTTCAGCATTTCTGAGGTGGGCAAAGGCAGTTCCCAAATTAAATTCGCGAGCTTTTTCGTCCGCATTGACAAAGACTGCGTAGATATCACCGTTTGGAGCAGTAATTTGGTAGCCAATTACTACATCCTCTTTTTCTACACCATTTTGACCTGGAACAGTGATGAGGTGGACACGGTCTTTGATATCTTGGAGACTCTTAAGTCGGAAGGCATCTGTAGATTGACGAAGGGCAATCAACCCTTTCATATAGTCACGGCTCTTAACATTTTCAGGATAAGCTTTTCCATCTGTAGCCTTAGTCCAGTCAAACTTGTTGACTGCATCGCTAGAATCGTAAGAGTCATGGATGAAGTAAGGATAGTCAAATGGATTGCCGTCCTTATCACGCAACAAGTGAGATTTGTTTGGTTGTTTGTCCTCTGCTACTGGAGTCTTGTAGGCTGGGTCACGGAATTGTTTAGTACGTCCGTATTCCTGACCAGAGTGGATAAACGGAGTTCCTTGAGCAGTCAAGACCATGAGATTTCCAAGTCGCAAACGACGATGGATTTCAGCATAGTTCTCAGCCTTGCTTGGGTCTTTTTTAATAGACTGAGCGATGATGTCAAAGAGGGTCAAGTTATCATGTGCTGCGATGTATTGGATGACATCTCCAGGACTGTCTGCTTCAAAGTTGGTTGGTTGAGCAATGAGATTTTTAAAGACAGTGTTGATATCACGCTTGCCACCTGTGATAAAGGCAGGTTGACCTTCGTTTGGATAACCAGATTTGAGGTTGTTACGGATGTCATCTGAGAAGACAGCGACAGTATCGGTATGTTTCATCCAATCTTGGTCAGCAGCTTTAGTAGGCATGTTTTCATCGCCAGCATAGGTTCTCCAACCTTCACCAAGCATGATGAGGTTTGGATTGAGGGCGCGTGCAGCCTTGTAAGCTTCTTCGATAGAAGCCGCATCATGGTCTCCCATCATATCGAAGCGGAAGCCATCCACTTTGTAGGTATCAACTAGATATTTGATAGAGTCAACTAGGAGCCGTTTGGTCATATAATGGGTTGTTCCCAAACGTCCACCACCAAAGCTAGTTCGAGGTGTCCCATCAGCATCCATAAAGTGGTAGTAGTTTGGCTCTAAATCTTCAAAGAGATTGACTTTAGCTGTATGGTTATAAACGACATCTAGGATAGCTCCCATGCCACGTTTGTGGATTTCGTTGATGAGGTTTTTAAATTCTGCGATTCGTTTTTCTGGATTCTTAGGATCGCTTGAGTACATACCAGTCAAGGAGAAGTAGTTTTGAGGGTCATATCCCCAGTTGTAGTTGCTGTTGCTTGAAGCATAGTCAGATAAGCGTTCGTGGTTCTTCAACTCATTGACAAAGTAGTAAGACAAGACTGGAAGGAGCTGGATGTGGGTTACACCCAAGTTTTTGAGGTAGTCTAGTTTTTCGATAAAGGCTTCAAAAGTACCAAATGGCTTAGTCAAATCTTTTGCGATGGCAGGATCTGAAGTGAAGTCACGCACATGAGCTTCATAGATGACAGCATCTTCGCGCGATTTGAAGTTGCGAATCTTACCATAAGTCAAGTCTTGAGGTCCTAGTTTAGCTGGGTCTACAAAGGCGGCTTTAGCCACTTTATGGGCATCGTCAATCTTAGCATCGTCACTATTCCAAGCAGCGAGGGATTTAGCGTAAGGATCGAGTGCAAGAACAGTTTTACCTTGACGCTCGATTTGGTATTGATAATAGTAGCCAGTGAAATCTGTGATTCCTAATTTGTTTGTGCTATCTAGAGTTTGTTTCCAAGTTCCTCTTTCCCCTTTTTCAAGAGCGACAGTTCCAACTACTTTTTCAGGGTCATTCTTGTCGTAGACAACAACAGAAACCTTATCAGCACTTGGTGACCAGAGAGTTAAATCAACCTGTTTTCCTTCTTCTTTGAGTTCAGCTCCAAGTTTACCATCATAGCTGTAAGTCTCATCTTTCAGGCGCCAGCTTGTTTTGGTAGTGAATTTGTCAGAGTTGTAGCTAACGGTATAAGGATGTTTTGTGTCAGAGAAATCTCCGCTGTAGGTCACTTTCTTACCAGCTTCATCGATTGCAACATCGGTGATAGTTACTTTGTTTCCTAGGTGATTAGTGATGTTGGAGTGCTTGAGGATATCCTCTTTTTTAGCACCAACAAGTGTTGAAAAACTACTTTCAATGCTAGAAGTGCCTACGTGTTGGGCTCCTGTCATACGGATATCATGGACATAGTATGGATTTGTGTAAATCGATTCGTCATCGTCTTTTAGGAAAATTTGGCTATGATTTTTCAAATCTGTAAACTTATAATCTTCTTTACGGATTTTCACGTCGTCTCCTTGTTTGCTCTCATCTAATAGCAAAAATCCAAATTCTCTCGCAGCTTCATTAAGAGGAATGTCGATATAGCGACCGTATTTACCTGTAGCCGTAAAGTCTGTTCCGTCAGGCCATTGAGCGCTACTTGGATTTTTCACATCTCCCCAGTACCAGAGAGATTTCTTGTCATAGTTGCCATCTGTGCGGTAGTAGTTGACGCGAACAGTTCCTGCAGGTTGTGGTTCGTAAGAGAAAACCTTGTAATCTTGGTCCAACCAAGCCTCATTCATCTTTGGTGCCAGTTTTTCTACAGATTTATCGCCGGTTAGATTTTTTCCAGCTGTATTGTTGATGAGGAAGCTAATTTTCTTAGCTTGTTCTCCCTTTAATTTGACATCTAGGTAGTAGCCGTAGTCGTCTTTTTTAGCATCCTTGAAGGACAAGGCTCCGTTAGGCCAGTTTTCAGAAGGTTTTTCAACATCATCCCAAGTCCAGAGTCCTTGAGCATCCTTGTTTTCTTCAGGAAGTTTTTTGACATGGATACGGAAGTAGTTGTCTTCGATTGGCTCTTCTGCCTTAGTTTCAGTTGCTACTGGACTAGTAGAAGTAGTTGGCTCATTTGAACGATCTTGTCCAGTTTGTGGTGCTGAATCGGCTGGGCTTGCAACAGGAGTTGTTGGATCTGTTGCAGGTTTTTCTTCTGCTTTCTCTAGGGAAGCGTTTGCATTTTCGAGTGAAGAAATATCACTTTCCTTCTTACCAGAGCCAGCTGCTGTATCAGTAAGAGGTTGGGCAAGGATGGTTGTATTTCCGTTGCTGGGTTCGTTAGTGGTTGTTGTACTTTCGTCGGCTGAGATAGTTGGCGTAGCCATAGCAAGTAGGACAAGGCTTGCGCCGATAAGGACAGAACCAGTTCCATTCTTGAGGGAACGGATGCTGTAGACCATTTTTTTCTCAGTTTGAGCTGGTGTTTTTCTCATAATGATTCTCCAATCAATAAATTTCTATATCAGTATAGCATGTAGTAAAACAATATGCAAGCGTTTTCTTTGGTTTGTAAAAGAAATTCTTACTTTTGAGAAGTTTTCCGTATTATTTTATATATCAGTATAAATAATGGAAATAATACTCAATGAAAATCAAAGAGCAAACTAGGAAACTAGCCGCAGGCTGTACTTGAGTACGGCAAGGCGACGTTGACGTGGTTTGAAGAGATTTTCGAATAGTATAAAAATGTCACATAAGACAAGCCGTATTATTAGGAAGATGATGTGTTCCCAGCTATTTTTATTCAGAAATTGCTCTCTAATATTTCTTTAAAAAGTTCATCTAGCGAAACTATAAATAGGAAGAGAAAAAGCTGGCGCTTCTCAAGTTTTATCTAGTTTCCAAACTATAGTATTTACTGGAAATCTAAAGAAAATATCAGAAAAATTCAGCAAACGTTTTCTTCTTATTTTCTTGACTTTTTTGCTGATTTGTGCTTGACTTTTACTTGAAATTTGATAAACTATAGACAAATAGGAAAACGTATTCATTTAAAAACGGAGGAATAAGGAATGAATCAAGAAAAACGTTTGCATCGCTTTGTCAAAAAGTGTGGACTCGGTGTGTGTAGTGCTGTTGTTGCGGCCTTTTTATTGAGCGCTCAGGGAGTAGCTTTGGCTACAGAGCAAGGGAATCGTCCAGTTGAGACAGAAAACATCGCTCGTGGAAAACAAGCTAGTCAAAGTTCTACTGCTTATGGAGGAGCTGCTACACGAGCAGTGGACGGTAATGTTGACAGTGATTACGGGCACCATTCTGTAACACACACAAACTTTGAAGACAATGCTTGGTGGCAAGTTGATCTTGGAAAAACAGAGAATGTTGGAAAAGTTAAACTTTACAATCGTGGAGATGGGAATGTAGCTAATCGTCTTTCCAATTTTGATGTTGTTTTGTTAAATGAAGCAAAACAAGAAGTTGCTCGTCAACACTTTGATAGTTTGAATGGGAAGGCAGAACTTGAAGTTTTCTTCACCGCCAAAGGCGCTCGTTATGTAAAAGTGGAGTTGAAAACTAAAAATACCCCATTGAGCTTGGCAGAAGTGGAAGTATTCCGTTCAGCAACAACTCAAGTTGGACAGGATAGAACTGCACCAGTAGTAAATCAAAAATCAGCATTGAAAGACTACCTTTTTGGCTTAACTTATAATCCTTTGGATATTTTAACTCGCAAAGGAGAAACATTAGAAAATCGCTACAACACAAGTGCTAAGGAACAAAATGGAGAGTTTGTCGTTGTAGAAAAAATCAAGAAAACCCTCTCTACAGGCACAGCAGATGTTTCCATCAATGGAAATCAAAATGTCTTCCTAGGTGGCTTGTATAAGGCAAACCAAAATCTGCTAGAAAATCAGCCAGAATTGATTAGTCTTGCCCGTGCAAAGGGGACAGTCAGCGTCGATTTACCTGGTATGATTCAGTCTGACAGCCGAATTGAAGCAGATCCTACAACTAGTGGTATGCAGTCTGCGATGAATACCTTGGTTGAAAGATGGACAAAGAATTACTCATCTAGCCATTCCGTTCCTGCCCGTGTTCAGTATGAATCAACTACAGCCTATAGCATGAATCAATTGAAAGCAAAATTTGGTGCAGACTTTGAAAAAGCAGGTGCACCGCTCAAGATTGACTTTGAGGCTGTGCAAAAGGGTGAAAAGCAAATTGAAGTTGTAAACTTTAAACAAATCTACTATACAGCGACATTTGATGCACCGACCAATCCAGCGGCTGTATTTGACAAGAGTGTGACACCTGAAGATTTAAAACAGAGAGGCGTTGATTCACAAACTCCACCTGTATATGTATCAAACGTTTCTTACGGACGTCAAATCTATGTTAAGTTTGAGTCAACAAGTAAGTCTACTGAATTAAAAGCAGCTATCAATGCGGTTATCAAAGGCGCAACAATTGCTCCAAATTCTGAATGGAGCCGTCTATTGAAGAATACTTCTGTAACAGCGGTAATTGTAGGAGGTAATGCTAGCGGTGCCGCCAAAGTTGTCACAGGAACAGTCGAAAACTTGAAGGAACTCATCAGAGAAGGAGCTAACTTTAGCGCTCAAAGTCCAGCTGTGCCAATCTCATATAAGACTGCCTTCCTAAAAGATAATGCCCAAGCAACTTTACAAAATAGTACAGACTATATCGAAACGAAGGTTACTTCTTACAAAAATGGTTTCTTGAAACTTCATCATAAGGGTGCTTATGTTGCGCGTTACTACATCTATTGGGATGAAATTACATATGATGAACAAGGAAATCCAGAAATTCGTTCACGTCAATGGGAAGATAACGGAAAAAACAGAACTTCAGGCTTCCAAACAGAGATTCAATTTAAAGGAAATGTCCGTAATCTTCGTATCAAGGTTCAAGAAAAGACGGGTCTTGTATGGGAACCATGGCGTACAGTTTACAACCGCACAGACTTACCACTAGTACAACAGCGTACAATTACACATTGGGGAACAACTCTAAACCCTAAAGTTGATGAAAAAATTGTGAATGAGTAACGATTTGATTTACTTGATTCGATAGTAAACAGTGAAGAGGAGGAACTTCGATTTTTCCTCTTTTATGATTGACTTTTGAGAGAATGAAAAGGGTAACTTCTATAGCAGATTGAAACTAGAATAGTACGTTGTTGCTATTAAAACATTTTCAAACGTCTCAGACTTAATTCCACCATAAAAATCCGTTTTAGACTAATTTCCACTTCGGTTAGGTAAGTAGAAGTTACTTTGAGAAGTTACCTACGAAAAAAAATTACCAAAAATCTACAGAATCCCTTGAAAAATCTAGCTAAATAGGGTATAATATGAATAATCATTTGTCGTAGGTTTTGTCTGAAATATTGTCCAGACAAGGCTCACAGCAGTTAAATCTTCTGAAAAAGTCAGATTTAGCTGCTCTTTTTGTGCTTTTTTTCAGGATTTCGAGCGGTTGTAACAAAGACTTAAAGATTCTGAAAATTCATCAAAGGGACACGGTGATAAGGGTTTTACAACCATATGACGATTAGAAAAGCCTAATTGACAAGGCTTGGAACTTATTTACAAAGGAGAATCATCTTGGCAGGACATGACGTTCAATACGGGAAACATCGTACCCGTCGTAGTTTTTCAAGAATCAAAGAAGTTCTTGACTTACCAAATTTGATTGAAATTCAAACTGACTCATTCAAAGATTTCCTAGACCATGGTCTTAAGGAAGTGTTTGAAGATGTATTGCCAATTTCAAACTTCACAGACACAATGGAGTTGGAATTTGTTGGATATGAAATCAAGGAACCAAAATACACGCTAGAAGAAGCTCGTATCCACGATGCTAGCTACTCAGCACCAATTTTTGTAACCTTCCGCTTGATCAATAAAGAAACAGGCGAAATCAAGACCCAAGAAGTTTTCTTTGGTGATTTCCCAATCATGACAGAAATGGGTACTTTTATCATCAATGGTGGTGAACGTATCATCGTATCTCAGTTGGTCCGCTCACCAGGTGTTTACTTTAACGACAAAGTTGATAAAAACGGTAAAGTGGGATATGGTTCAACTGTTATCCCTAACCGTGGAGCTTGGTTGGAGCTTGAAAGCGACTCAAAAGACATCGCCTACACTCGTATCGACCGTACTCGTAAGATTCCATTTACGACCTTGGTTCGTGCCCTTGGTTTCTCAGGTGATGATGAAATCTTTGATATCTTTGGTGACAGCGAATTGGTTCGCAACACTGTTGAAAAAGATATCCACAAGAACCCAATGGACTCTCGTACCGACGAAGCTTTGAAAGAAATCTACGAACGCCTCCGTCCAGGTGAGCCTAAGACTGCTGAAAGCTCACGTAGCTTGCTTGTAGCTCGCTTCTTTGACCCACGTCGCTATGACTTGGCAGCAGTTGGTCGTTACAAAATCAATAAAAAACTCAATGTTAAAACACGTTTGCTCAACCAAACCATTGCTGAGCCATTGGTAGACCCTGAAACAGGAGAAATCTTGGTAGAAGCTGGTACAATCATGACTCGTAGCGTGATTGAAAGTATTGAAAGCCATTTGGATGGTGACTTGAACAAGATTGTTTACATTCCGAATGATGCAGCGGTTGTGACTGAGCCAGTTGTTCTTCAAAAATTCAAGGTTGTTGCACCAACTGATCCAGACCGTGTTGTAACCATCATTGGTAATGCTAATCCAGATGACAAGGTTCGTATCGTCACTCCTGCTGATATCCTTGCTGAGATGAGCTACTTCCTCAACTTGGCTGAAGGCCTTGGCCGTGTAGATGACATCGACCACCTTGGAAACCGTCGTATCCGTGCGGTTGGTGAATTGCTTGCCAACCAAGTACGTTTGGGACTTTCTCGTATGGAACGTAATGTCCGTGAACGTATGTCTGTTCAAGACAACGAAGTCTTGACACCACAACAAATCATCAACATCCGTCCTGTAACAGCTGCGGTTAAAGAATTCTTTGGTTCATCACAGTTGTCACAGTTCATGGACCAACACAATCCGCTTTCTGAGTTGTCTCACAAACGCCGTTTGTCAGCCTTGGGACCTGGTGGTTTGACACGTGACCGTGCTGGATATGAAGTACGTGACGTGCACTACACTCACTACGGTCGTATGTGTCCAATCGAGACACCTGAAGGACCTAACATCGGTTTGATTAACAACTTGTCATCTTACGGACATTTGAACAAGTATGGTTTTGTTCAAACACCATACCGTAAAGTTGACCGTGAAACAGGTGTTGTTACCAACGAAATCGTTTGGTTGACAGCCGATGAAGAAGATGAATTTACTGTAGCACAGGCTAATTCTCGTCTGAATGAAGATGGAACATTTGCTGAGAAGATTGTCATGGGACGTCACCAAGGGGTTAACCAAGAGTATCCAGCTAATATTGTTGACTACATGGACGTTTCACCAAAACAGGTAGTTGCCGTTGCGACAGCATGTATTCCTTTCTTGGAAAACGATGACTCCAACCGTGCCCTCATGGGAGCCAACATGCAACGTCAGGCTGTGCCATTGATCAATCCTCAAGCACCTTACGTTGGTACTGGTATGGAATACCAAGCAGCCCACGATTCAGGAGCTGCTGTGATTGCTCAGTATGATGGTAAAGTTACTTACGCAGATGCTGACAAGGTAGAAGTTCGTCGTGAAGATGGTTCATTGGACGTTTACCACATCCAAAAATTCCGTCGTTCAAACTCAGGTACTGCCTACAACCAACGTACGCTTGTTAAAGTTGGCGATGTCGTTGAAAAAGGCGATTTTATCGCTGACGGACCTTCTATGGAAAATGGAGAAATGGCGCTTGGACAAAACCCAATCGTTGCCTACATGACTTGGGAAGGTTACAACTTCGAGGATGCTGTTATCATGAGCGAACGCTTGGTCAAAGACGATGTCTATACATCTGTTCACCTTGAAGAATACGAATCAGAAACACGCGATACAAAGCTTGGGCCTGAAGAAATTACTCGTGAAATTCCAAACGTTGGTGAAGATGCCCTTAAAGACCTTGACGAAATGGGTATTATCCGTATCGGTGCTGAGGTTAAAGAAGGTGATATCCTTGTAGGTAAAGTAACACCTAAGGGTGAGAAAGACCTTTCAGCTGAAGAACGTCTCTTGCACGCTATCTTCGGTGACAAGTCTCGTGAAGTTCGTGATACTTCTCTTCGTGTACCACACGGTGCCGATGGTGTCGTTCGTGATGTTAAGATCTTTACACGTGCAAATGGAGATGAGTTGCAATCAGGTGTTAACATGCTGGTTCGTGTCTACATCGCTCAAAAACGTAAGATCAAGGTCGGAGATAAGATGGCCGGACGTCACGGAAACAAAGGGGTTGTCTCTCGTATCGTTCCTGTAGAAGACATGCCTTATCTTCCAGACGGAACTCCAGTCGACATCATGTTGAACCCACTTGGGGTGCCATCACGTATGAATATCGGTCAGGTTATGGAGCTCCACCTTGGTATGGCGGCTCGTACTCTTGGTATTCACATCGCAACACCAGTCTTTGACGGAGCAAGTTCTGAAGACCTTTGGTCAACTGTTAAAGAAGCTGGTATGGATAGCGATGCCAAGACAATCCTTTACGATGGACGTACTGGTGAACCATTTGATAACCGTGTGTCAGTTGGTGTCATGTACATGATCAAACTCCACCACATGGTTGATGATAAATTGCACGCACGTTCAGTCGGGCCATACTCAACCGTTACTCAACAACCACTCGGAGGTAAAGCTCAGTTTGGTGGACAACGTTTTGGTGAGATGGAGGTTTGGGCTCTTGAAGCCTATGGTGCGTCAAATGTCCTTCAAGAAATCTTGACTTACAAGTCTGACGATATTAACGGACGTTTGAAAGCTTATGAAGCTATTACAAAAGGAAAACCAATTCCAAAACCAGGTGTTCCAGAATCCTTCCGAGTTCTTGTCAAAGAATTGCAATCTCTTGGTCTTGACATGCGTGTCCTAGACGAAGATGACCAAGAAGTGGAACTTCGCGACTTGGATGAAGGAATGGACGAAGATGTCATCCACGTAGATGACCTTGAAAAAGCCCGCGAAAAAGCAGCCCAAGAGGCTAAAGCAGCCTTTGAAGCTGAAGAAGCTGAGAAAGCAACAAAAGCGGAAGCAACAGAAGAAGCTGCTGAATAAGAATAAGCAGTTCACTTAGAATAGAAAGGGAAGAAATAGTGGTTGATGTAAATCGTTTTAAAAGTATGCAAATCACCCTAGCTTCTCCAAGTAAAGTCCGTTCATGGTCTTATGGAGAAGTCAAAAAACCTGAAACAATCAATTACCGTACCTTGAAACCAGAACGTGAAGGACTCTTTGATGAAGTTATCTTTGGTCCTACAAAAGACTGGGAATGTGCTTGTGGTAAGTACAAACGCATTCGTTACAGAGGAATTGTTTGTGACCGCTGTGGGGTTGAAGTAACGCGTACGAAAGTTCGTCGTGAGCGTATGGGGCACATTGAGTTGAAAGCTCCTGTATCTCACATCTGGTACTTCAAGGGGATTCCAAGCCGTATGGGCTTGACCCTTGATATGAGCCCTCGTGCCCTCGAGGAAGTTATCTACTTTGCGGCTTATGTGGTGATTGATCCTAAGGATACACCACTTGAGCACAAGTCTATCATGACAGAGCGCGAATACCGTGAGCGCTTGCGTGAGTATGGTTATGGATCATTCGTTGCCAAGATGGGTGCCGAAGCCATTCAAGACCTTTTGAAACAAGTAGATCTTGAAAAAGAAATTGCTGAACTCAAAGAAGAGTTAAAAACAGCTACTGGACAAAAACGTGTCAAAGCCATCCGTCGTTTGGATGTTTTGGATGCCTTTTATAAGTCTGGAAACAAACCTGAATGGATGATTCTCAACATCCTTCCGGTTATTCCACCAGATCTTCGTCCAATGTTGCAGTTGGATGGTGGCCGTTTTGCCTCATCTGACTTGAACGACCTTTACCGCCGTGTTATCAACCGTAACAACCGTTTGGCTCGTTTGCTTGAGTTGAATGCACCAGGTATCATCGTTCAAAATGAGAAGCGTATGCTTCAAGAGGCGGTTGACGCTTTGATTGACAATGGTCGTCGTGGTCGTCCAATCACAGGACCAGGTAGCCGTCCATTGAAATCATTGAGCCACATGCTTAAAGGTAAACAAGGACGCTTCCGTCAAAACTTGCTCGGTAAACGTGTTGACTTCTCAGGACGTTCAGTTATCGCCGTTGGTCCAACTCTTAAGATGTACCAATGTGGTGTGCCACGTGAAATGGCGATTGAACTCTTTAAACCATTTGTCATGCGTGAAATCGTTGCCCGTGATATCGTGCAAAACGTCAAAGCAGCTAAACGCTTGGTGGAACGCGGAGATGAGCGTATCTGGGATATCCTTGAAGAAGTGATTAAAGAACACCCAGTGCTTTTGAACCGCGCACCGACCCTTCACCGTTTGGGTATCCAAGCCTTCGAGCCAGTCTTGATTGATGGTAAGGCCCTTCGCTTGCACCCACTTGTCTGTGAAGCCTACAATGCCGACTTTGACGGGGACCAAATGGCCATCCACGTACCGCTTTCAGAAGAAGCCCAAGCAGAAGCTCGTATCCTCATGCTCGCTGCTGAGCATATCTTGAACCCGAAAGATGGTAAACCAGTTGTTACACCATCTCAGGACATGGTTTTGGGTAACTACTACTTGACCATGGAAGAAGCTGGCCGTGAAGGTGAAGGAATGGTCTTCAAAGACCGTGACGAAGCGGTTATGGCTTACCGTAATGGTTATGTTCACCTTCACTCACGTGTTGGTATCGCAACAGACAGCCTCAACAAGCCTTGGACAGAAGAGCAAAAACATAAAGTCTTGCTTACAACAGTTGGTAAAATCCTCTTCAACGACATCATGCCAGAGGGTCTACCATACTTGCAAGAACCAAACAATGCCAACTTGACAGAAGGCGTTCCAGCTAAATATTTCTTGCCACTTGGTGGAGATATCAAGGAAGCAATCAGCAATCTTGAACTTAACCCCCCATTCAAGAAGAAAAACCTTGGAAATATCATCGCTGAAATCTTCAAACGTTTCCGTACGACAGAAACTTCTGCCCTACTTGACCGCATGAAGAACCTCGGTTACCACCATTCAACTCTTGCAGGATTGACAGTGGGTATTGCCGATATCCCAGTCGTTGATGACAAGGCTGAAATCATTGAAGAATCACACAAACGTGTCGAACAAATCACAAAACAATTCCGTCGTGGTATGATCACAGACGACGAGCGTTACAATGCCGTTACAGCTGAATGGCGTGCTGCTCGTGAAAAACTTGAGAAACGCTTGATTGCCAACCAAGATCCTAAGAACCCAATCGTTATGATGATGGACTCAGGAGCCCGTGGTAACATCTCAAACTTCTCACAGCTTGCCGGTATGCGTGGTCTGATGGCTGCTCCGAACGGACGTATCATGGAATTGCCAATCCTTTCAAACTTCCGCGAAGGTTTGTCGGTACTCGAAATGTTCTTCTCAACTCACGGTGCCCGTAAAGGTATGACTGATACGGCCCTTAAGACAGCCGACTCAGGTTACTTGACTCGTCGTTTGGTTGACGTTGCCCAAGACGTTATCATCCGTGAGGATGACTGTGGAACAGACCGTGGTCTCTTGATCCGTTCTATCGCAGAAGGAAAAGAAATGATCGAGTCACTCGAAGAGCGTCTCAATGGTCGTTACACTAAGAAAACTGTTAAACATCCAGAAACTGGTGCAGTAATCATTGGTCCAAATGAGTTGATTACAGAAGACAAGGCGCGTGAAATTGTCAATGCTGGTGTAGAAGAAGTTACTATCCGCTCTGTATTTACATGTAACACTCGTCATGGTGTCTGCCGTCACTGTTACGGTATCAACTTGGCGACTGGTGATGCGGTTGAAGTTGGTGAAGCAGTTGGTACAATCGCTGCCCAATCTATCGGGGAACCTGGTACACAGCTGACAATGCGTACCTTCCACACGGGTGGGGTTGCCTCAAATACCGATATCACTCAGGGTCTTCCTCGTGTCCAAGAAATCTTTGAAGCCCGCAATCCTAAAGGGGAAGCGGTTATCACAGAGGTTAAAGGACAAGTTACCGCTATCGAAGAAGATGCATCAACTCGTACTAAGAAAGTCTTTGTTAAGGGTGAAACTGGCGAAGGTGAATATGTCGTTCCATTTACAGCTCGTATGCGTGTAGAAGTTGGAGACCAAGTAGCGCGTGGTGCTGCTCTTACAGAAGGTTCTATCCAACCAAAACGTCTCCTTGCAGTTCGTGATGTCTTGTCAGTTGAAACTTACCTTCTCGGTGAAGTACAAAAAGTTTACCGTAGCCAAGGGGTAGAAATCGGTGACAAACACATCGAGGTAATGGTTCGTCAAATGATTCGTAAAGTCCGTGTCATGGATCCAGGAGATACAGACCTTCTCATGGGTACCCTTATGGATATCAATGACTTTACAGATGCCAACAAAGATGTCCTTATCGCAGGTGGAGTTCCAGCGACTGGTCGTCCAGTCCTTATGGGAATTACCAAAGCCTCACTTGAAACCAACAGTTTCTTGTCAGCGGCTTCCTTCCAGGAAACAACTCGTGTCCTTACTGACGCGGCTATCCGTGGTAAGAAAGACCATCTCCTTGGACTCAAGGAAAATGTTATCATCGGTAAGATTATCCCAGCAGGTACTGGTATGGCCCGTTACCGTAACCTTGAACCACATGCTGTCAACGAAGAAGAATACCTTAATCCTTCAGTAGAGGAAGAAGGGAATGAAGAAACAACAGAAGTAGTTGTGGATACTGCCGTTGAAACTGTGGAAGAAACAGTAGAATAAAAGAGAATGAGAGAGCCTTCGGGTTCTCTTTCTCTTTTCTGAAAATTTTCTCCATTTTTCCATGAAATGTGGTAAAATAATACTCAATGAAAATCAAAGAGCAAACTAGGAAACTAGCCGCAGGTTGCTCAAAGCACTGCTTTGAGGTTGTAGATAGAACTGACGAAGTCAGCTCAAAGCATTGCTTTGAGGTTGTGGATAGAAC
>NZ_VMMJ01000017.1:0-76466 GCF_013277145.1 Streptococcus sp. 3705
AAGCTAATTGTAAAGCGAAAGGAGAAAAATATGGTACAAAAGGCTCATAGTTTATCGCACACAAAGTGGCATTGTAAGTATCACATTGTGTTCACCCCTAAGTATAGACGAAAAGTTATCTATAATCAATATCGAAGTAGTTTAGGCGAAATATTTCATCGCTTGTGTAGTTATAAAGGAGTTGAAATTATCGAGGGTCACTTAATGCCAGACCATGTACACATGTTAGTAAGTATTCCACCAAGGATAAGTGTTTCGAGTTTCATGGGTTATTTAAAAGGAAAAAGTGCACTCATGATGTTTGACAAACACGCCAACCTCAAGTATAGGTTTGGGGATCGGCATTTTGGGGCGGAAGGTTATTATGTGAGTACGGTTGGACTCAATGAAGCCACAATTAAGAAATATATTCAAGATTAAAGAAATTATCCAGTGGATGATTTCTTCACGAGTATGAAAATTTGAGAACGAGTAAAGCATGATATAGCACTAGATAAATTGAGTGTAAAAGAATATGAGGATCCCTTTAGGGATAGTGGTAAGTAATACTAAAGCCTCTTTAAGAGGCAAGTGACGAGTCAAGAGCAATGAGGCTTGAACAAAGTGAAAGCCAGCGTCTTTAGGCGCTGGCTGGTAATTTGGGCTTATAGCCCTGGTACAAACCACCCGTTTGACGGGTGGTTATGATTGTGATTTTGATTCGGTTTCTGCCGACTCTGGGTGAAGTTCTTGGTAACTTGGTGCCTTGAAAAGGTCAGCACTGGTTTTACCTTGTCGTTGGCTAAAGAGACTGGTTGATTGACTACCTTTTTCCTGTTCAATCTTTTGTAAAACTGGCAAGGAATTGAGGTAAGAAATACTTTCAGTATCAACTTTTCCAAGATGATCTTTTTGGTAAAAACGTATCAAATCGCCAGTTTGAATCTGGTCACTGATTTTCAGCTGTTGACTGGCTGCCTGCCGAACGCTTTCCAGTTCAGTCTGAGTTTGTTCATCAAGATTACTGATTTCGAGACCACTTTCAGTATAGTAGGTTCGTCCGTCATAACTAGTGTATTTTGGTGTGACGAAGGAATTGGCAGTTCGAAAGGCAACGATTTCTTGATGGTCTGGTGATAGGAGATCTTGTCCAACTTGAAGGAAGGAATTGGACTCAATACCAAGGAGGTGTTCGAGAGTCGGTAAGATATCGATTTGCCCACCGTAGGTATTGATGATTTGCCCCTTTTCATAACCAGGCATGACCACCATAAAAGGCACTCGTTGCAACATGGCATTGTCGTAATTCGACCAGTTCTCAGAAGTCTTTCCAATCAAGGGTGCCAGCTCAGGATTGCGGGAGTTGGAAATACCATAATGGTCTCCGTAAATGACGATGATGGATTTTTCATAGAGGCCACTTTCTTTGAGATAGTCAAAGAAGGCCTTGATAGCGCTATCCAGATAGTTGGCTGTTTGGAAGTAGCCATTGATCGTTTCATCTTTGGTCTTAGCCAGTGGGAAACCAAGCTCATCGCCTGTCAGATTGCTAGCATAGGGATAGTGATTGGACACCGTGATATACTTAGTATAAAAAGGTTGCTGTAAATGCTCCAGATATTGGATAGAATCTTTCATCATGATTTTATCATTTAAACCATATTGGAAAGAATTGCTACTGTCTTGCTTGGTGAAGTAGGAAGCATCAAAGAAGTATTGGTAGCCCCATTGTTTGTAGGTCGTATTTCGATTCCAGAAGGTCCCGATATTGCCGTGAAAGATAGCACTTGATTGATAGCCGTTTTTTGATAGGATAAAAGGTGCGGCCTGCTGGGTATTGGTACCTCCGTAGTTGACCATGAAGGAACCTTGGTCAAGGCCAAATAAACCTGTCTCCAGCATGGTTTCTGCATCTGAGGTTTTACCAGCCTTGACTTGGTTAAAGATATTAGAAAAGGCTAGGGTTGATTGCGAATGGTAGAGTGAATTTAGGAAGGGAGTGACTTCATGCTCAGTTCCATCTATGTTGAGTTTATAGTCAAGCAGGAACTGTTGGAAACTCTCCAAGTGGAGATAAATCACATTTTTCCCTTTGGCCAGGCCAAAATAGTCTGGATTGGGCTTAGCCGAATGTTCTTGAATATAATCTGTAATAGGTTGAAGGTCAGTCTCAGAGGCCTTAGCCCGTTCTTTATTAGCGCTATAGGATTGGTTGGCACTATAGCCTAAAAAGGCTGGCAAACTAAGGGCACGAACAATATAATAATTAGAAAATCCTCGCGACAGGAGATCGGGACGCTCAATCTCTGCCAAGAAAAGATTAGCAGAAAAGAGCAGGGCTGAGAGAGCAGTGATAGCAACACTGGAGCGGAATTTGAAGGGTCTCCTATTCAGCGGGATGAATTTTTTATAGAAAAGGAAAGCCAGCAATGGGAAATCCATAAAATAGATGAAATCCCAAGGACGCAGTAACTCTAGTTCTGCAGTGCCGACAGACACCTTGCTGACCACTTTCATGGTATTAGCCGTGATAAAGTCGCTAAATTCTCGATAGTAAAAGACATTGGAATAAAGCCAAATGAATAAAAGGCTATAAATAGCTATACTCAGGCCATAAAAGATCTTGGTTGAGCGAGCATAGAGGGCTAGAGCCAGCAGGAGTAGTCCTAGAGGAAGGGGGTTGAAAAAGGCGATAAAGGCAAGGTAATTTCCCTGCAACTTGCCCAATTGAATATCTAAATTAAAGTCAACGGTATAGGCTAATAAGGTTTTGAGCCAATAGAGGATTAAAAGGGTTAGGACAAAACCCAGTCTGGTACCCATGGCTTTTTGGATTTTGTTAAAATTAATTCTCACACATTTACTTCCTAATTTTTTATTAGTATTAGTATACCATTTTTTAAAAGAAGAGTAAAAAAGCAAGGGTAGTTTCTTTTTTGAGAATTGGCTAAAAGTTTGATATAATAGTAGTTATGAATAGAATAAGAGTCAGCAAAAGGGTTGAAAAGAAGCTCGCTAAGGGGCTAGTTTTACTAGAAGCTAGTGATCTTGAGAATGTCAATCTCAAGGATCAGGAAGTAGAAGTCTATCGTCAAGAAGGCACCTTTCTTGGGACTGCCTACCTTTCTCAGCAAAACAAGGGCTTGGGCTGGTTTGTTAGTAAGGACAAGGTGGCCTTCAATCAAGCTTTCTTTGAAACGCTGTTTAGACAAGCTAAAGAAAAGAGAAGAGCCTACTATCAAGATGATTTGACAACTGCCTTTCGTCTCTTCAACCAAGAGGGAGATGGCTTTGGGGGTCTGACAGTGGACCTTTATGGCGACTATGCTGTCTTTTCTTGGTATAACTCTTATGTTTATCAGATTCGCAAGGTTATCTCAGAAGCTTTTAGACAGGTTTTTCCTGAGGTTTTAGGGACCTATGAGAAGATCCGTTTTAAGGGTTTGGACTATGAATCTGCCCATGTTTATGGTCAAGAAGCACCTGAATTTTTCACTGTTTTGGAAAATGGTGTCCTGTATCAAGTCTTTATGAATGATGGCTTGATGACAGGGATTTTCCTAGACCAGCATGAGGTTCGTGGGAGTTTGGTTGATGGTTTAGCTATGGATAAATCCTTGCTCAATATGTTTTCTTATACAGCTGCCTTTTCCGTGGCTGCGGCCATGGGAGGAGCAAGCCAGACAACTTCGGTTGACCTAGCCAAGCGTTCACGAGAATTGTCTCAAGCGCATTTTCAGGCAAATGGAATTAGTACAGACGACCACCGTTTTGTGGTTATGGATGTCTTTGAATATTTCAAATACGCTAAGAGAAAAGGCCTGACCTACGATGTGATTGTTCTAGATCCGCCTAGCTTCGCTCGGAACAAAAAACAAACATTCTCTGTGGCCAAGGATTATCACAAGTTGATTTCCCAGAGTCTGGAGATTTTAAATCCGGGAGGGATTATCATTGCCAGTACCAATGCTGCCAATGTTTCCCGTCAGAAATTTACAGAACAAATTGATAAAGGCTTTGCAGGAAGAAGTTACCAGATTTTAAATAAATACGGTCTTCCAGCAGATTTTGCCTATAATAAAAAAGATGAAAGTAGTAATTACCTCAAGGTGATTAGTATGAAGGTTAGTAAATGAAATTGATCGTTTCAGTAATGCCAAGAAGTTTAGAGGAGGCCCAGGCTCTGGATGCCACGAGGTACCTGGATGCCGACATCATTGAATGGCGTGCCGACTATCTGCCTAAAGAAGCGATTTTGCAGGTGGCTCCAGCTATTTTTGAAAAATTCGCAGGTCGTGAGTTGGTTTTCACGCTACGAACTCGCTCTGAGGGGGGAGAAATCGACCTTTCTCCAGAAGAATATATCCATCTAATCAAGGAAGTGGCGCAACTCTATCAACCAGACTATATTGATTTTGAGTACTACAGCTACAAGGATGTTTTTGAGGAGATGCTGGACTTCCCAAATCTTGTTTTGAGTTACCACAATTTCCAAGGAACACCTGAAAATATGATGGAAATCTTGTCAGAGTTGACGAGCTTAAATCCAAAACTTGTTAAGGTTGCGGTGATGGCTCACACGGAGCAGGATGTCTTAGACTTGATGAACTATACACGAGGCTTTAAAACCCTCAATCCTGAACAGGAATATGTGACCATTTCTATGGGAAAGGTGGGCAAGGTCTCTCGTATCACTGCGGATGTGACTGGTTCGAGTTGGTCTTTTGCCAGTCTGGATGAGGCTAGTGCCCCTGGTCAGATTTCTCTAGCCAACATGAAAAAAATCAGGGAGATTTTGGATGAAGCTTGATGGCTATACACGTTTAGCTGCCGTTGTTGCCAATCCTATTAAGCATTCTATTTCCCCCTTTATTCACAACAATGCCTTTGAGGCGACAGCTACCAATGGTGTTTATGTGGCTTGGGAGATTGAAACGAGTGACTTGGCAGAAACAGTGGCCAATATTCGTCGCTACCAGATGTTTGGCATCAACCTGTCCATGCCCTATAAAGAGCAAGTGATTCCTTATTTGGATGAACTGAGTGATGAAGCGCGCTTGATTGGTGCGGTCAATACGGTTGTCAATCATAATGGCAATTTAATTGGATATAATACAGATGGCAAGGGATTTTTTAAGAGCTTGCCTTCTTTTACAATTACAGGTAAGAATATGACCCTGCTGGGTGCAGGTGGTGCGGCCAAGTCCATTTTGGCACAAGCTATTTTGGACGGCGTCCGTCAGATTTCGGTCTTTGTTCGTTCCGTTTCTATGGAAAAAACAAGACCTTACCTAGACAAATTACAGGAGCAGACAGGCTTTAAAGTGGACTTGTATGCTTTAGAAGATATTTCTGAACTGCAATCAAGGATTGCTGAGTCGGAGTTGCTGGTTAATGCCACCAGTGTGGGCATGGATGGTAAATCATCCCCAGTTCCTGAAAGCATTGTCCTATCAGAAACTCTTTTAGTAGCAGATATCATTTACAAGCCTTTTGAAACGCCATTTTTGAAATGGGCTAGAAGTCAGGGCAATCCAGCCGTCAATGGTCTGGGGATGTTGCTCTATCAGGCTGCAGAAGCTTTTCAACTGTGGACAGGCAAGGAAATGCCGACAAAAGAAATTTGGCAGTCTTTAACAGAAAAATACCAATAAAGAAAAGGAGATTCTCCTATGAAAATCAGAATCGATATTCCTCATCATCCTTATGATATTCAGATTGAAAAAGGTTGTCTAGCTCAGGCTGGCCAATGGTTGCGAGAATTCTGGCAACCACAAAAGGTAGTCATTGTAACAGATAACCATGTAGCTTCTCTTTATGCAGAGAAGGTCAAGCTCAGCCTAGAAGATTCTAGTTTTCAGGTAGCTGTTTTTGACTTTTTAGAAGGTGAAGAAAGAAAGAATTTGACTACTGTTCAGAAAGTCTATGAATTCCTAGTTAAGCAGGGGTTGACTCGTAGCGATGGAATCGTGGCTCTTGGTGGTGGCGTTGTTGGGGATCTGGCTGGCTTTGTAGCCTCTACCTATATGCGGGGTATTCACTTTGTTCAGATTCCGACTAGTTTGACAGCCCAGGTTGATTCTTCTATCGGTGGAAAGACAGGCGTCAATACTCCATTTGCTAAGAATATGGTGGGCACCTTTGCTCAACCAGATGGGGTTCTGATTGATCCGCTTGTCCTTGAAACACTTGGAAAAAGAGAGTTGATTGAAGGGATGGGGGAGGTCATCAAGTATGGCTTGATTGAGGATCCAGAACTATGGACTCTATTGACGGAGCTAGATGGTACTGTAGAGAGCATTTTGGAGCATGCAGAGATCTTGATTGAACATTCTTGTCAGGTCAAGCGCAAGATGGTGGTTGAGGATGAGTTAGACAATGGTGTTCGTCTTTACCTCAATTTTGGCCATACTATTGGCCATGCCATTGAAGCAACTGCCGGTTATGGAAAAGTCATGCATGGTGAAGCTGTGGCCATGGGAATGGTACAGATTTCCAAGGTTGCTGAGAAAAAGGGTCTCATGCCAGCTGGCATTACCCAATCTATCACAGAGATGTGTCAGAAATTCGGCTTGCCTGTTGACTATGAAAATTGGGAAGTTGACAAGCTTTATCAGGCTTTGACACATGACAAGAAAGCGCGTGGTAACACCTTGAAATTGGTCTTGGTGCCAGAGCTTGGTTCAGCGACCATTCATCCAGTTTCTCTGGAAGAGATGAAAGACTACTTGGTAAAATAAGGAGAGTGTATGAGATATTTAACTGCAGGAGAATCACACGGCCCCCGTCTAACAGCTATTATTGAGGGAATTCCAGCTGGACTTCCATTGACAGCTGAGGATATCAATGAGGACCTTAGACGCCGTCAGGGTGGCTACGGTCGTGGTGGTCGTATGAAGATTGAGAATGACCAGGTTGTCTTTACTTCGGGCGTTCGCCATGGGAAGACGAC
Organism: Streptococcus sp. 3705; assembly: GCF_013277145.1. Lineage (GTDB taxonomy): Bacteria > Bacillota > Bacilli > Lactobacillales > Streptococcaceae > Streptococcus. The sequence goes on from NZ_VMMJ01000017.1 coordinate 6,932, forward strand.
AGGGGCGCCTATTACTATGGATGTCATCAATAAGGATCACCAAAAATGGCTGGACATCATGTCTGCGGAGGACATTGAAGACCGCCTTAAAAGCAAACGAAAAATCACCCATCCTCGTCCCGGTCACGCCGATTTGGTTGGGGGCATCAAGTACCGTTTTGACGATTTGCGAAATTCTTTGGAGCGTTCATCAGCTCGTGAAACCACCATGCGGGTGGCAGTAGGAGCAGTAGCCAAACGCCTCTTGGCTGAATTGGATATGGAGATTGCCAATCATGTCGTGGTCTTTGGTGGCAAGGAAATCGACGTTCCTGAGAATCTTACAGTTGCTGAGATTAAGAAAAGAGCCGCCCAGTCTGAAGTTTCTATTGTCAACCAAGAAAGAGAACAGGAAATCAAGGACTATATTGACCAAATCAAACGTGACGGTGATACCATCGGTGGGGTTGTGGAGACAGTCGTTGGAGGTGTTCCAGTTGGTCTTGGTTCCTATGTCCAATGGGATAGAAAATTGGATGCAAGATTGGCTCAAGCTGTTGTCTCTATCAATGCCTTTAAAGGGGTGGAATTTGGTCTTGGCTTTGAAGCTGGTTACCGTAAAGGTAGCCAAGTTATGGACGAAATTCTCTGGTCTAAAGAAGACGGTTATACTCGCCGTACCAATAATCTAGGTGGTTTTGAAGGTGGTATGACTAATGGGCAACCCATCGTTGTTCGAGGCGTGATGAAGCCCATTCCTACTCTCTACAAACCACTTATGAGTGTGGATATCGAAACCCATGAACCCTACAAGGCAACTGTGGAGAGAAGTGATCCGACCGCCCTTCCAGCAGCAGGTGTGGTCATGGAAGCTGTTGTAGCAACGGTTCTGGCACAAGAAATCCTTGAAAAATTCTCATCAGATAATCTCGAGGAACTAAAAGAAGCGGTAGCCAAACACCGAGACTATACAAAGAACTATTAAGGAGTTCCTATGGCAAAAACAATCTATATCGCAGGTCTTGGTTTGATCGGTGCCTCGATGGCACTTGGTATCAAACGCGATCATCCAGATTATGAAATTTTAGGTTATAATCGCAGTCAAGCTTCGAGAGATATTGCCTTGAAAGAAGGCATGATTGACCGTGCAACGGATGATTTTGCCAGTTTTGCTCCTTTGGCAGATATCATCATTCTCAGCTTGCCAATAAAGCAAACTATTTCCTTTATTAAGGAGTTGGCTAACTTGAACTTGAAAGAAGGGGTCATTATTTCAGATGCTGGTTCGACCAAGTCAGCCATTGTGGATGCAGCGGAGAACTATTTGGCTGGCAAGTCTGTTCGCTTTGTCGGGGCCCATCCCATGGCCGGTAGTCACAAGACAGGGGCTGCCTCTGCGGATGTCAATCTCTTTGAAAATGCCTATTATATCTTCACACCTTCAAGCCTGACAAGTCAGGACACGCTTGAGGAAATGAAGAATCTGCTTTCAGGTCTTCATGCTCGTTTTATCGAGATTGATGCCAAGGAGCATGACCGTGTCACTTCTCAGATTAGCCATTTTCCTCATATTCTGGCTTCTAGTCTCATGGAGCAGACAGCGGTCTATGCTCAAGATCATGAGATGGCAAGACGCTTTGCGGCCGGTGGCTTTCGAGATATGACCCGAATTGCAGAAAGCGAGCCAGGTATGTGGACTTCCATTCTCTTATCTAATCGTGAAACTATTTTGGATCGAATTGCGGATTTCAAGGAACGGTTGGAAGCGATTGGTCAGGCCATCAGCAAGGGAGATGAGGAGCAGATTTGGAACTTTTTCAATCAAGCACGTGAGCAACGTCAGGCTATGGAAATTCATAAGCGTGGTGGTGTGGATAGCTCTTATGACCTCTATGTCGATGTTCCCGATGAAGAAGATGTCATCTTGCGGATTTTGGAACTGCTACGTGGAACTTCCTTGGTTAACATCCACATCAACGAGGAAAACCGTGAGGACATTCACGGGATTCTACAAATTTCATTTAAAAATGCTCAAGACTTGGAACGAGCCGAGCACCTCATAACAGAAAATACCGACTACACAGTCGTTATCAAATAAGGAGAAAATCATGTCAAATATTTACGATAGTGCAAACGAACTCAGTCGCGGTCTACGCGAATTGCCAGAATACAAGGCTGTCAAAGCAGCCAAGGATGCGATTGCAGCAGATGCTGAGGCAAGCAAAATCTTTACAGAATACCTTGCCTTTCAAGAGGAAATTCAAAAACTAGCACATACAGGTCAAATGCCAGATGCTTCCTTCCAAGCTAAAATGGAAGGCTTTGGTAAACAGATTCAAGGAAATAGCCTCTTGTCAGAATTCTTTACCAAGCAACAACAATTGGCCATTTACCTTTCTGACATTGAAAAAATTGTTTTCGAACCAGTTTCAGAATTGCTAAAATAAGAAAATAACTATCATAAAGTCAGGAATTTTTAAGGAATTTCTGGCTTTTTATGATAAAATAGGTAAAAGTATTGCAAGTATGAGGTCCAGTATGAAACTAAAAACAAACATTCGCCACTTACATGGCAGTATCCGCGTTCCAGGTGACAAGTCTATCAGCCACCGTTCCATTATCTTTGGAAGTTTGGCTGAGGGTGAGACCAAGGTTTATGATATTTTGCGTGGCGAGGACGTGCTCTCAACTATTCAAGTTTTTCGTGACCTTGGTGTTGAGATTGAGGATAAAAATGGGGTTATTACCATTCAAGGTGTAGGTATGGATGGTTTAAAAGCTCCGCAAAATGCCCTTGATATGGGAAATTCTGGAACCTCGATTCGCCTGATTTCAGGTGTTCTTGCTGGTGCAGACTTTGAAGTAGAAATGTTTGGCGATGATAGTCTTTCCAAACGTCCTATGGATCGTGTGACGATTCCACTGAAAAAAATGGGCGTTAGCATTTCAGGGCAAACTGAGCGAGACCTTCCTCCCCTTCATTTAAAAGGGACGAAAACCCTAAGACCTATTTATTATGAGTTGCCAATTGCATCTGCCCAGGTTAAGTCAGCCTTGATGTTTGCGGCCTTGCAGGCTCAGGGGGAGTCAGTTATTATTGAAAAAGAGTGCACCCGTAATCATACTGAAGATATGTTGCAACAATTTGGTGGCCATTTAAGTGTGGACGGCAAGAAAATCACAGTCCAAGGGCCACAAAAACTGACAGGACAAAAGGTGGTTGTTCCAGGAGATATTTCCAGTGCAGCCTTTTGGTTGGTCGCAGGTTTAATTGTTCCAAACTCTCGTGTCGTGCTGCAGAATGTGGGTATCAATGAAACGCGTACTGGTATTATTGATGTCATTCGTGCCATGGGTGGAAAACTAGAAATAACTGAAATTGACCCAGTCGCTAAATCTGCTACCTTAACTGTTGAGTCTTCAGACCTCAAAGGAACAGAGATTGGCGGTGCCTTGATTCCACGCTTGATTGATGAATTGCCCATTATTGCTCTGCTTGCGACCCAAGCCCAAGGTGTTACAGTTATCAAGGATGCTGAGGAGCTCAAGGTCAAGGAAACAGACCGTATTCAGGTTGTGGCAGACGCCTTAAATAGTATGGGAGTAGATATTACTCCTACGGCAGATGGGATGATTATCAAAGGAAAATCAGCCCTTCACGGTGCTAGAGTCAATACTTTTGGAGACCATCGTATCGGCATGATGACAGCTATCGCATCTCTCTTGGTTGCAGATGGAGAAGTGGAACTTGACCGTGCTGAAGCCATCAATACCAGCTATCCTAGCTTCTTTGATGATTTGGAGAACTTGATTCATGGCTAAGGTGTTACTAGGATTTATGGGGGCTGGCAAATCGACTATTGCAAGAGGCTTGGATCCTAATTACCTTGATATGGATGCCCTGATTGAGAAGCGCCTAGGTATGGCCATTGCGAATTTTTTTGCTGAAAAGGGAGAATCAGCCTTTCGACAGGTAGAGTCAGAAGTCCTAGCTGATTTACTACAAAGAGACCAAGTTGTGTCAACTGGAGGAGGAGTGGTTATTTCTCAGAGAAATCGTGACTTACTCAAGACTAATGCAGATAATATCTACCTGAAAGCAGATTTTGAAACCCTCTACCAACGCATATCAGCTGATCAGGACAATCAGCGTCCGCTTTTTCTAAATAATAGCAAGGAAGAATTAGTAGCTATTTTCCAAGAAAGACAGGTTTGGTATGAGGAAGTGGCTAGTCGGATTTTGGATGTGACCAAGTTAAGCCCAGAGGAAATTATAGAGGAACTGAGATGAAAATTGCTTATCTAGGTCCCAAGGGATCATTTTCACATCACGTTGTGCAGACAGCTTTTCCTCATGAGGAATTGCAGGCCTTTGCCAATATTACAGATGTCATCAAGGCCTATGAGCAAGGATTGGTGGACTATTCTGTGGTGCCAGTTGAAAATTCTATTGAGGGTAGTGTTCATGAAACCTTGGACTACCTTTTTCATCAGGCTCGCATTCAAGCAGTTGCAGAAATCGTTCAGCCTATTCATCAGCAGTTGATGGTGGTTCCAGGTCACACTAAGATTGAGAAGATTTTTTCTCATCCACAGGCTTTGGCGCAAGGTAAGAAATTCATCGATGAACAGTATCCAGAGGCCCAAATCGAGGTGACTGCTAGTACTGCTTATGCGGCCCGCTTTATTTCAGAACATCCAGATCAACACTTTGCGGCTATTGCGCCTAGAAGTTCTGCTGAGGAATATGGCTTGGAACTGATTGCTGAGGATATTCAGGAAATGGAAGCCAATTTCACACGTTTCTGGGTTCTGGGAGCTGAAACGCCTACTATTCCCTTGCAAGCACAAACTAAAAAAATGAGTTTTGCCCTGACCTTACCTGACAACCTTCCAGGTGCACTCTACAAGGCCCTTTCTACTTTTGCTTGGCGAGGAATTGACTTAACAAAAATTGAAAGTCGTCCACTCAAGACAGCGCTAGGCGAATACTTTTTCATTATTGATGTGGACTATACTGATAAATCCTTGGTTCACTTTGCCCAAAAAGAACTAGAAGCGATTGGAATCCAGTATAAGGTTCTGGGTGCCTATCCTATTTATCCAATATCAGACCATGGAAAGGAGAGAAGATGAGTAAAGAAAATCCTCTCAGTCATCATGAAAAATTACGTTATGATTATTTGCTAAAAAATATTCACTATCTCAATGAGAGAGAAAAAAATGAGTTTGCCTATTTGCAAGAAAAGATAACTCTTGCTAGGGTAAATAGTAGTTCCAGCTTGGAACAAGAAAGAGAAGAGCAGGTTGACTTACCAAGCTATGCGAACCGGAGTCGCTCACAATCCAAATCGCAAACACTTTCTGCTCCTCCCAAAAAGAAAAGACGGAAGCTCCGTCTTAAACGCATTTTTATGGTGATTTTTTCACTTTTGGTCTGTGTGGCTTTGGCCATGGTATTCATGTTTTTGCGTGGTTACCAAGATGCTAGCGCAAAGAAAACTGCTGATGCTAAGGCAGCACAGGTTCAAGTCTTTAATGGTCAGGACACTAGAGACGGGGTTAATATTTTGATCATGGGGACGGACGGTCGAATTGGTCAAAATAGTGCTGAGACGCGGACAGACTCTATTATGGTATTAAATGTTGGCGGCTCAGATAAGAAAATGAAGCTAGTCAGTTTCATGCGTGACAATTTGGTTTATATAGACGGTTACAGTCAAGTGATTAACGGTAGAAAACAGACGGATAACAAGTTAAACGTAGCCTACGAGTTAGGAGAACAAGAGGGGCAAAAAGGGGCAGAAATGGTTCGTCAAGTCTTGAAAGATAATTTTGACTTGGACATTAAGTACTATGCCTTGGTTGATTTTCAGGCCTTTGCAACAGCGATTGACACGCTTTTCCCTGATGGGGTGACAATTGATGCTCAATTTTCAACATTGAATGGGCGTCCACTAACAGAAGCTACAGTCGGAGATGATTTACACGCTACTGAGACTGAGTCTCCAACCCAGACTATTAAAGTCGGAAAACAGCAGATGAACGGCTCGACCCTGCTCAATTATGCTCGTTTCCGTGATGATGATGAGGCGGATTACGGCCGTACCAAAAGACAGCAGCAAGTTTTAACAGCAATTTTAGAGCAAATTAAAGATCCTACTAAACTTTTCACTGGTTCTGAAGCTCTTGGAAAGGTTTTTGCTATGACCTCAACCAACGCACCATATACTTTCCTCCTAACAAACGGTTTATCTGTTTTGGATGGAGCAAAAAATGGTATTGAAAAATTGACGATTCCAGAACTTGGTGACTGGGTAGATGCCTATGATGTTTATGGAGGCTTGGGCTTGCTTGTCGAACAAAACAAATATCAGAATAAATTGTCTCAGATGGGTTTGAGATAAGATAAGACAGGAAAAATCAAAGTTTGATAGCTATTTATCTAGCAGTCAGGCTTTGATTTTTTACAGTCTCTAATAGATTTTCATCCCTTATTTGTGGTATAATGAAACGATACGATAGAAAGAAAAATGAACAATATGACTGATTTAAAAGCAATTCAGGCTCGTAGTCTGGAGATGGCTGAATATTTTGTTGCCTTTTGCAAGGAGCATGATTTACTTTGTTATCTCTGTGGAGGGGGTGCTATTGGTGCCCTTCGAAACAAGGGCTTTATTCCTTGGGATGACGACCTAGACTTTTTTATGCCCCGTAAGGACTATGAAAAATTGGCAGAATTATGGCCTCGCTATGCAGATGAGCGTTATTTCTTGTCAAAGAGTCACAAGGATTTTGTCGACCGTAATCTTTTTATTACCATTCGTGACAAGGAAACTACCTGCATTAAACCTTACCAGCAAGATTTGGATTTGCCACATGGTTTGGCTTTGGATGTTTTGCCTTTAGATTATTATCCTAAAAATCCAGCTGAGCGGAAAAAACAGGTTCGTTGGGCACTGATTTATTCTCTTTTTTGTGCTCAAACTATTCCAGAAAAGCATGGCGCACTTATGAAGTGGGGAAGCCGTATTTTACTGGGGTTAACTCCAAAATCTCTCCGTTATCGCATTTGGAAAAAAGCTGAAAAAGAAATGACCAAGTACAGTCTAGCTGAGAGCGATGGAATTACGGAATTATGCTCAGGTCCTGGCTACATGAGAAACAAGTATCCAATAGCATCTTTTGAAGACAATCTTTTCTTACCATTTGAAGGAACAGAGATGCCTATTCCAGTTGGCTACGATGCCTATCTCAGCACTGCTTTTGACGATTATATGACTCCTCCGCCAGCAGACAAGCAGATGCCGCATCATGATGCTGTCATCGCTGATATGGATAAGTCTTATACAGAATACAAAGGAGAATATGGTGGCTAAGAAAAAAATCTTATTTTTTATGTGGTCTTTTTCTCTCGGAGGCGGTGCAGAAAAGATTCTGTCTACCATTGTTTCAAATCTGGATCCAGAAAAGTATGATATTGATATTCTTGAAATGGAGCACTTTGACAAGGGATACGAATCTGTTCCCAAGCATGTAGGCATTTTAAAATCTCTTCAAGATTATCGCCAAGCTAGATGGTTACGAGCTTTTTTGTGGAGAATGAGAATTTATTTTCCAAGGCTGACTCGTCGCTTGCTTGTAAAAGATGACTATGATGTTGAAGTTTCTTTTACCATTATGAATCCACCACTGTTGTTTTCTAAAAGAAAAGAAGTCAAGAAAATCTCTTGGATTCATGGAAGTATCGAAGAATTTCTTAAGGATAGCTCCAAAAGGGAATCACATAGACGCCAGTTGGATGATGCGGATATCATTGTAGGAATTTCAAAAAAGACCAGTCATTCTATCAAGGAAGTCTATCCAGATTATGATTCTAAATTACAGACGGTCTACAATGGATATGATTTTAAGACTATTTTAGAAAAATCTCAAGAGAAGATTGATATCGAGATTGCGCCTCAAAGTATCTGTGCTATCGGACGGATTGAGGAAAATAAGGGTTCTGACCGTGTGGTGGAAGTGATACGATTATTACACCAAGAGGGGAAAAACTATCACCTTTACTTTATAGGTGCTGGTGATATGGAAGAGGAACTGAAAAAGCGAGTCAAAGAGTATGAGCTTGAGGACCATGTACATTTCCTTGGTTATCAAAAAAATCCTTATCAATATTTGTCTCAGATGAAAGTTCTCTTGTCTATGTCTAAACAAGAAGGTTTTCCTGGTGTTTATGTGGAATCCTTGAGCCTTGGAATCCCTTTTGTCTCTACGGATGTTGGAGGGGCTGAGGAACTATCACAAGAAGGACGATTTGGACAAATCATTGAGAGCAATCAAGAGGCAGCTCAGGCAATTACGAACTACATGACTTCTGCCTCAAACTTTGATGTCGATGAGGCTAGCCAATTCATTCAACAATTCACAATTGCCAAACAAATCGAACAAGTAGAAAAACTATTAGAGGAGTAGCATGGGAACTGCATTAATTAGTGTCATTGTGCCAGTTTATAATGTGGCGCAGTACCTAGAAAAATCGATAGCTTCCATTCAGAAGCAGACCTATCAGAATTTGGAAATTATTCTTGTTGATGATGGTGCAACAGATGAGAGTGGTCGCTTGTGTGATTCAATCGCTGAACAAGATGACAGGGTGTCAGTGCTTCATAAAAAGAACGAAGGATTGTCGCAAGCACGAAATGATGGAATGAAGCAGGCTCACGGGGATTATCTGATTTTTATTGACTCAGATGATTATATCCATCCAGAAATGATTCAGAACTTATATGAGCAATTAGTTCAAGAAGATGCGGATGTTTCGAGCTGTGGTGTCATGAATGTCTATGCTAATGATGAAAGTCCACAGTCAGCTAATCAGGATGACTATTTTGTCTGTGATTCTCAAACATTTCTAAGGGAATACCTTATAGGTGAAAAAATACCTGGAACGATCTGCAATAAGCTAATCAAGAGAGAGATTGCAACTGCCCTATCCTTTCCTAAGGGATTGATTTACGAAGATGCCTATTATCATTTTGATTTGATCAAGTTGGCCAAGAGGTACGTTGTTAATACCAAACCCTATTATTACTATTTTCATAGAGGGGATAGTATTACGACCAAACCCTATGCAGAGAAGGATTTAGCCTATATTGATATCTACCAAAAGTTTTACAATGAAGTTATGAAAAACTATCCTGATTTGAAAGAGGTTGCTTTTTTCAGATTGGCCTATGCCCACTTCTTTATTCTGGATAAGATGTTGCTAGATGATCAGTATAAACAGTTTGAAGCCTATTCTCAGATTCATCGTTTTTTAAAAGGTCATGCTCTTGCTATTGCTAGGAATCCAATTTTCCGTAAGGGGAGAAGAATTAGTGCCTTGGCTCTATTCATAAATATTTCCTTATACCGATTTTTATTACTAAAAAATATTGAAAAATCTAAAAAATTACATTAGAACGGGGGTGAGCAAGTGATTGATGGAAAACGATTGTTATTTAGTTTGACCATAGTCAGTTATGCCATGACGCTAGTAAGTGGAATAGTATATCTGTTTAATAATAACAATGTTAGCTTGCTTTCTACTTTATTGTTCTTACTGGTTAGTAGCTTAATTGCCTGCTGGAATGACATCAAGTATTACTTAATCCATTTTATTTTCTATTTAACCATTTTTGTCTTTCTGGTATCAAGACCGACCATTGATTATTTTAGGGATGGCGCTCTGGATACCTATCATCCGATAGCTTATCGTTTTGCCTTTATAGTTGTCATGGTTTCGATTCTGGGCTTGACCACAGGAGGCGTCCTGGCTCGTTACTTCATAGCTAGGAAGAAAATAAAAGTAGCAAATATAGGAAATTCTCTAAAAGAGATTTATACCAAGCGGTTACGCTTTGTATCACTAGGAGTTTTTCTTCTAACCTATCCTTTCTATTTCATTCGGTTATTTGAACGACTCCTGTATCGCTTGCAGACTTCCTACTATGCCTACTATGCAAATTTTGAAAGTAAACTGCCTTATTTTACCTATATCTTATCAACATTTACGGTCTATGCAATGTGTATGTATTTGGCAACCAAGCCAAAGAAATGGCAGGCAACAGCAGTGCTTATCTCCTTTATTGTAGCCAATACCATTCATTTGGCAATTGGGACACGAAATCCCTTTATTTTAAGTATTTTATTTGCTTTTGTTTATTACTTTATGCGGGAGCAAACTGAAAAGGGAAAATGGATTGGGTTTAAAGAAAAGTTAGCGATTTTTTTAGGTTCTCCTATTCTCATGTTAGCGATGGGAGTGCTCAATTATGTACGGGATAATGTTCAAGTTTCCCATACAGGTTTCTGGGATATCTTACTTGACTTTATCTATAAACAAGGGACTAGTTTTGGTGTCTTGGCTCGAGGTTTTCTATTTAACAGTAGCCTCCCTTACCGAGATTTCCGTAATTTTACTTTTGGTCCTGTTCTTGATTATTTTGCAAGGGGGAGTTTGGGGTCCATTTTCGGAGGAAAAGCCTTTGAGCATACAACCAATAGTGTGGAATTAGCTATTGATAGTAATAGTTATGCCCACAATCTATCCTATCTTGTTTTGAACAAGGAATATTTGAAAGGACATGGTATCGGAAGTAGTTATATCATGGAGTTGTATACAGACTATGGTATGATAGGAGTCTTTCTACTTAGTCTCTTGCTCGGTATGCTATTTATAGCCATGTTGCAAGTAGCCTACCGCTCAAGAACAATCCTATTTGCCTTGTCCTTACTCATCTTGAATAATCTATTCTTTATGCCAAGAAGTAGCTTTTCAGAAAGTTTCTTCAATCTATTTACAATGCAATTCTGGGGAATTGTTCTTGTGATTATATTTGTAGCAAAAATGCTTACAAAAGAAAACCAGTATCTACTCAACAAAGGAGAAAAAAATCATGTTTGAACATTATTCAGTAGCTGATTTGTTTGCAAATCTTTATAAAAAACGAAAAGTAAATATTTTAGCTCTTATCGCTTTATTTGCTCTCATTGCTGTACCATTTACAATTAAAGCAGTTAGGAATAAAAACACTGTCAAAGATACAACAAGTTATTCAACTTATCTTAGCTATAAAATCACTCCTCCAGAAGATTCGGCCAAAACGATTTTGAATCATCAAATTGGTGGTTATAGTGATTTTTATGGGAAATTGATTGATGGTAATTTGAATGGAGCTTATCTTTTCAATGATGTAGAGCCCAGTGAGTTGAAAAAAATTGCCAGTGAATTAGATACGACAGAAACAACCTTGAAAAATTCTACGAATGATTATTGGTGGAAAAAACTGACTGTCTACTATATGATTGACGATGCAGGGGTTGGTGTGAAAATTTTGACACCAAGTAAAGATACTAATGACTTGTTGGAGCGAAAAATTGATGGATTGATTGAGAAATTTAAACACACTTTTGCAAATGTAAAAATTGAAAAATTGGAAACCATCAACTCTAAAGAATTGAATGCAAATGGTGAGACAGCGCTTGGATTAAATGTGAAAAATCTGATTCTCCGTTTAGCTGTTATTGGAGTAGTCTGTGTGATTTTGGTTGTGATGGGAAATGTATTGGTTTATCTCTTTAACCCAACAATCAATAGAGCAGGTGATTTTTCTCAATATCAAATTGATTTTGTAACAGAGATTACAACAATTGCTAACCTAGCAGATGTTTTGTCATACAAAAATGCTGGACAGGAATTGACTATCGTTAGCTCAAACAAAGCTATCCTAGATAAATTGAAACAAAATCAAGAGTCTTTAAAAGGAATGCATTTTGTCGATTTACAAGATGTGCCATCGCTTTTAGAAAGAGATACAGTCCTTCTTGTTGAAGAGTACGGAGTGACTCGTTATAAGAAATTTGAGCAAAGTCTTCAAATTCTCAGAAACTTAAATCGTTCTATCCTCGGTGTAGCAACCTTTAAATTATAAGTATTCTGATGTATAAGGTCTTCAAAGTCGGCTAAGAGCCGATTTTGAAGGCTTTTTCTATCTGTCTGCAGAAATTTTCTTTTGGAGTCTCCTATAGAAATACCCTAGGGAAAATCTATCCGTATAGAGGAGCCTTCTTTTGATAAAATCGTAAAAATCTAGTATAATAGATAGAACTGAAAGTATGAGGTTACTAGCAATGAAAATGAAACAAATTAGTGATACAACTTTGAAAATCACGATGTCTTTAGAGGATTTGATGGATCGTGGAATGGAGATTGCTGACTTTCTTGTTCCTCAAGAAAAAACAGAAGAGTTCTTTTATGCTATCTTGGATGAGTTAGAGATGCCTGATAGCTTTCTGGATACAGGCATGTTGAGCTTCCGTGTGACTCCAAAACCTGATAAGGTAGATGTCTTTGTAACCAAATCAAAGATTGACCAAAATCTAGATTTTGAAGACTTATCGGATTTACCAGATATGGAAGAATTGGCTCAAATGTCTCCAGATGAATTTATCAAAACCTTGGAAAAAAGCATCGCAGAAAAGACTAAAGATGATATCGAAGCGATTCAATCTCTAGAGCAAGTTGAAGCCAAGGAAGAAGAGCAGGAACAGGCTGAACAAGAAGTTGAAAGTAAGAAAGAGCCTTACATCTATTACATCCTTTCTTTTGAAAAATTAGCTGAGTTGGTGGCTTTTGCCAAGACAGTGACTTTTGAGATGGAAACTTCTGAACTCTACAAGATGAATGAGCGCTATTATTTGACCATTTTAGTGGATATTGAAAATCATCCAAGTCCATATCCAGCTTGGCTGTTGGCCCGTATGCGCGAGTTTGCAGACGATAGTGACATCAGTCGATCAGTCTTGCAGGAGTATGGTCAAGTCTTGATGAATCATGATGCAGTGCTTAATCTGCAAAAGATTGGATAATCCTTTCTGGAAAGCTATTTCTAGATTTTAAGAAGAGCGAATCATGGGATTCGTTTTTTCTTTTTATACTGAAATAGTGATTTACTATAATAGGAATTTTCACAAAATTCTGTTATAATGGCTATATTAGCAAATTTCGAGGAGACAAACATGACAGTTAAAATTGCTTTACTAGGATTTGGTACCGTTGCAAGTGGCGTGCCTTTCCTCCTAAAGGAAAATGGAGAAAAAATCAATCAATCAGCACATTCAGAGATTGAAGTTGCCAAGGTATTGGTCAAGGATGAAGATGAAAAGAATCGCTTGCTTGCAGCAGGGAATGACTTTAACTTTGTAACCAATGTGGATGATATTTTATCAGACCAAGATATTACGATCGTAGTGGAATTGATGGGGCGTATCGAACCTGCTAAGACCTTTATCACTCGTGCTTTGGAAGCTGGAAAACACGTTGTTACTGCTAACAAGGACCTTTTGGCTGTCCATGGCGCAGAATTGTTAGAAATCGCTCAAGCTAACAAGGTAGCACTTTACTACGAAGCAGCAGTAGCTGGTGGGATTCCAATTCTTCGTACCTTGGCAAATTCCTTGGCTTCTGACAAAATCACGCGCGTGCTTGGAGTAGTCAACGGAACTTCTAACTTCATGATGACCAAGATGGTGGAAGAAGGCTGGTCTTACGATGATGCTCTTGCGGAAGCGCAAAGACTTGGTTTTGCAGAAAGCGACCCGACGAATGACGTAGATGGGATTGATGCAGCCTACAAGATGGTTATTTTGAGCCAATTTGCCTTTGGCATGAAGGTTGCTTTTGACGATGTAGCCCACAAGGGAATCCGCAACATCACACCAGAAGACGTAGCTGTAGCCCAAGAACTTGGCTATGTAGTGAAATTGGTTGGTTCAATCGAAGAAACTCCTTCAGGTATTGCTGCGGAAGTGACTCCAACCTTCCTGCCTAAAGCGCATCCACTTGCCAGTGTGAATGGCGTAATGAACGCTGTCTTTGTAGAATCTATCGGTATTGGTGAGTCTATGTACTACGGACCAGGTGCTGGTCAAAAACCAACTGCAACAAGTGTTGTGGCGGATATTGTCCGTATCGTTCGCCGCTTGAATGATGGTACCATTGGTAAAGACTTCAACGAATACAGTCGTGCCTTGGTTTTGGCAAATCCAGAGGATGTCAAAGCAAACTACTACTTCTCAATCTTGGCTCCAGACTCAAAAGGTCAGGTCTTGAAACTGGCTGAAATCTTTAATGCCCAAGATATTTCCTTCAAGAAAATTCTCCAAGATGGAAAAGAGGGTGACAAGGCGCGTGTTGTGATCATTACACACAAGATTAATAAAGCCCAGCTTGAAAATGTCTCAGCTGAATTGAAGAAGGTTTCAGAATTCGACCTCTTGAATACCTTCAAGGTGCTAGGAGAATAAGATGAAGATTATTGTACCCGCAACCAGTGCCAATATCGGGCCAGGTTTTGACTCGGTCGGTGTAGCTGTAACCAAGTATCTTCAAATCGAGGTTTGCGAAGAACGAGATGAGTGGCTAATTGAACACCAGATTGGCAAATGGATTCCACATGACGAGCGTAATCTCTTGCTCAAAATCGCTTTGCAAATTGTACCAGACTTGCAACCAAGACGTTTGAAAATGACCAGTGATGTTCCCTTGGCGCGTGGTTTGGGTTCTTCCAGCTCGGTTATTGTAGCTGGGATTGAACTAGCCAACCAACTGGGTCAGCTCAACTTGTCTGATCATGAAAAATTGCAGTTAGCGACTAAGATTGAAGGCCATCCTGACAATGTAGCTCCGGCCATTTATGGTAATCTCGTTATTGCAAGCTCTGTTGATGGGGAAGTTTCAGCTATTGTAGCAGACTTCCCAGAATGTGATTTTCTAGCCTACATTCCAAACTATGAATTGCGTACTCGAGACAGCCGTGGTGTCTTGCCTAAGAAATTGTCCTATAAGGAAGCTGTTGCAGCTAGTTCTATCGCCAATGTGGCGGTTGCGGCCTTGTTGGCAGGAGACATGGTGACCGCTGGGCAAGCAATCGAGGGAGACCTCTTCCACGAGCGCTATCGTCAGGACTTGGTGAGAGAATTTGCGACGATTAAGCAAGTAGCCAAAGAGAATGGTGCCTATGCAACCTACCTCTCAGGTGCTGGGCCTACAGTTATGGTCTTGGCTTCTCATGACAAGATGCCGGCGATTAAGGCAGAATTGGAAAAGCAACCCTTCAAAGGAAAACTTCATGACTTGAAGGTTGATACCCAAGGTGTCCGTGTCGAAGCAAAATAAAGAATAGAAGATAGGATGGGGAAACTCTCGATCAGAGGGCTTCCTATCCTTTTTTTGAAAAGAAGTCTAGTAGAAAGAAAAACTATATTCCATACTCAATGAAAATCAAAGAGCAAACTAGGAAGCTAGCCGCAGGTTGCTCAAAGCAGTGCTTTGAGGTTGCAGATGTAAGCTGACGTGGTTTGAAGAGATTTTCGAAGAGTATTAGTTAAAAACGTGATAAAGGAGAAATAAAGATGGCAGAAATTTATTTAGCAGGTGGTTGTTTTTGGGGTTTAGAGGAGTATTTTTCACGCATTTCTGGAGTGCTAGCAACCAGTGTTGGCTACGCTAATGGGCAAGTCGAAACGACCAATT
Source organism: Streptococcus sp. 3705 (assembly GCF_013277145.1). Taxonomy (GTDB): domain Bacteria; phylum Bacillota; class Bacilli; order Lactobacillales; family Streptococcaceae; genus Streptococcus. Next base: position 22,485 of record NZ_VMMJ01000017.1, read on the forward strand.
ACCAGTTGCTCAAGGAAACAGACCATGCAGAGACGGTGCAAGTGATTTACGATGAGAAAGCAGTGTCACTCAGAGAAATTTTACTTTATTATTTCCGAGTCATAGACCCGTTATCCATTAATCAACAAGGGAATGACCGTGGTCGCCAATATCGAACTGGGATTTATTACCAAGATCAAGCAGATTTGCCAGCTATCTATACTGTTGTGCAGGAGCAGGAGCGCATGCTTGGTCGCAAGATTGCAGTAGAGGTGGAGAAACTTCGCCACTACATTCTGGCTGAAGACTACCACCAAGACTATCTCAAGAAAAATCCTTCTGGTTACTGTCATATCGATGTGACTGATGCTGAGAAGCCATTGATTGACGCAGCCAACTATGAAAAGCCTAGTCAAGAGGCGTTGAAGGAAAGCTTATCAGAAGAGTCTTACCGTGTCACCCAAGAATCTGCTACAGAGGCTCCATTTACCAATGCCTATGACCAAACCTTTGAAGAAGGGATTTATGTTGATATCACGACGGGTGAGCCACTCTTTTTTGCCAAGGATAAGTTTGCCTCAGGATGTGGTTGGCCAAGTTTTAGCCGTCCGATTTCCAAGGAATTGATTCATTATTACAAGGATCTCAGCCATGGAATGGAGCGAATTGAGGTTCGTTCTCGTTCAGGCAATGCTCACTTGGGACACGTTTTCACAGATGGGCCTCGGGAGTTAGGTGGACTTCGTTACTGTATTAATTCTGCATCCTTGCGCTTTGTGGCCAAGGATGAGATGGAAGAAGCAGGATATGGCTATTTACTTCCTTACTTAAACAAATAAAACAGAGAGGGTGGGCGCTTCCCACTTTCTTCATTTCCAGAATACGAATAGAAGGGATTTATGAAACACCTATTATCTTACTTTAAACCCTACATCAGGGAATCAATTTTAGCTCCCTTGTTCAAGCTACTAGAAGCTGTTTTTGAGCTCTTGGTTCCTATGGTGATTGCTGGGATTGTTGACCAATCATTGCCCCAGAAAAATCAAGGTCATCTCTGGATGCAGATTGGCCTGCTTCTTATCTTTGCAGTAATTGGCGTTTTAGTGGCCTTGATAGCCCAGTTTTACTCAGCTAAGGCTGCGGTAGGTTTTACCAAGGAATTGACAAACGATCTTTATCGTCATATTTTGTCTTTCCCTAAGGATAGCAGAGATCATCTGACAACTTCTAGTTTGGTGACTCGCTTGACTTCGGATACCTACCAGATTCAGACTGGTATCAATCAATTCCTGCGTCTCTTTTTGCGAGCGCCTATTATCGTTTTTGGTGCCATTTTTATGGCTTATCGAATCTCAACTGAGCTGACTTTCTGGTTTTTGGTCATGGTTGCCATTTTGACAATCGTCATTGTAGGGTTATCTCGATTGGTCAATCCTCTCTACAGTGTTCTCAGAAAGAAAACGGACCAACTAGTTCAGGAAACACGCCAGCAATTACAAGGGATGCGGGTTATTCGTGCTTTTGGACAAGAAAAACGAGAGTTACAGATTTTTCAAACTCTTAACCAAGTCTATGCTAGATTACAAGAAAAAACAGGTTTCTGGTCTAGTTTATTAACACCTTTGACTTATCTGATTGTTAATGGAACTCTCCTCGTTATTATCTGGCAGGGATATGTTTCCATTCAAGGAGGATTGCTCAGTCAAGGGGCCCTCATTGCCCTCATCAATTATCTCTTACAGATTTTGGTGGAATTGGTCAAGCTAGCCATGCTGATAAATTCTCTCAACCAGTCCTACATCTCAGCTAAGCGAATTGAGGAAGTCTTTGCTGAGGCTCCAGAAGATATTCACTTAGAGCTAGAACAAAAGCAAGCTACCAGTGATCAGGTTTTACAAGTTCAAGAACTGACCTTTACCTATCCTGATGCGGCCCAGCCTTCTCTGAGAGACATTTCCTTTGATATGAAGCAAGGGCAAATCCTTGGTATTATTGGGGGAACGGGTTCTGGTAAATCAAGTTTGGTGCAACTCATCCTTGGACTTTATCCAGCAGACAAGGGGAGCATAGATCTTTATAGAGACGGATCTAGTCCTCGTAATCTTGAGCAGTGGCGGTCTTGGATTGCTTATGTGCCTCAAAAAGTCGAGCTCTTTAAAGGAACCATTCGTTCCAACCTGACTCTAGGTTTACATCAAGAAGTAACTGACCAAGAACTCTGGCAGGCCTTGGAAATTGCACAAGCCAAGGATTTTGTTAGTGAAAAGGAAGGGCTCTTGGATGCCACTGTTGAGGCAGGAGGTCGAAATTTCTCGGGCGGTCAAAAACAAAGGCTGTCTATCGCACGAGCAGTCTTGCGCCAAACTCCATTTCTCATCCTAGATGATGCGACCTCGGCACTGGACACTATCACTGAGTCCAAGCTCTTAAAAGCTATCCGAGAAAATTCACCAAATACGAGCTTAATTTTAATTTCTCAACGAACCTCAACACTTCGGATGGCAGACCAGATTCTCCTCTTGGAAAAAGGTGAGCTCCTAGCTATCGGCAAGCACGAGGACTTGATGAAATCCAGTCAAGTCTATCGCGAAATCAATGAATCCCAACATGGAAAGGAGAACTAGCATGAGACGACAAACTGCAAATCAAACACTCACACGTTTGGCCAAAGATTTATCAAGTCATCCTTTCCTCCTTTTCCTAGCCTTTCTAGGAACCATTGCCCAGGTTGCCTTATCAATCTACCTACCTATTCTGATTGGGCAGGTCATCGACCAAGTTCTAGTGATTGGTTCATCATCGGTTTTTTGGCAGATTTTCGTTCAAATGATCTTGGTGGTCATAGGAAATACTCTGGTACAATGGGTAAATCCTCTTCTTTATAATCGCCTAATCTTCTCTTATACCAGAGACTTGCGAGAGAAAATCATCCATAAGCTCCATCGTCTACCGATTGCTTTTGTAGATAGGCAAGGTAGTGGTGAGATGGTCAGTCGTGTAACCACGGACATCGAACAGTTGGTAGCTGGTTTAACAATGATTTTTAACCAATTTTTCATTGGAGTCTTGATGATTTTGGTTAGTATTCTAGCCATGCTTCAGATTCATCTCCTCATGACTCTATTGGTCTTGCTGTTGACGCCACTGTCAATGGTGATTTCACGCTTCATTGCCAAACGATCTTATCATCTCTTCCATAAGCAAACAGAGACGAGGGGAATTCAGACTCAGTTGATTGAAGAATCGTTGAGCCAGCAGACCATTATTCAGTCTTTTAATGCTCAGGCAGAGTTTATACGAAGACTGCGTGAGGCTAATGACAACTACGCAGGCTATTCTCAGTCAGCCATCTTTTATTCTTCAACGGTCAATCCTTCGACTCGCTTTGTAAATGCGCTCATTTATGCCCTTCTAGCTGGAGTGGGAGCTTATCGTATCATGATAGGCTCCACCTTGACTATTGGACGCTTAGTGACCTTTTTGAACTATGTCCAACAGTACACCAAGCCCTTTAACGATATTTCTTCAGTTCTAGCCGAATTGCAAAGTGCCTTGGCATGTGCAGAGCGTGTCTATGCTGTCTTAGAAAGCTCTGAGTTGGCTGAAACAGGCAGGGAAGTCTTGACTAGTGACCAAGTTAAGGGAGCTATTTCCTTTAAACAGGTCTCTTTTGGCTACCATCCTGAAAAGATTTTGATTAAGGATTTATCTATTGACATCCCAGCTGGTAGCAAGGTGGCTATTGTTGGTCCGACAGGTGCTGGTAAATCAACCCTTATCAATCTTCTTATGCGTTTCTATCCTATTAACTCGGGAGATATCTTGCTGGATGGGAAATCTATTTATAACTATAGTCGTGCTTCGCTACGACAGCAGTTTGGCATGGTGCTCCAAGAAACCTGGCTCAAGCAAGGGACCATTCATGACAATATTGCCTTTGGTAATCCTGAAGCCAGTCGAGAGCAGGTGATTGCTGCTGCCAAAGCAGCCAATGCCGACTTTTTCATCCAACAGTTGCCACAAGGCTATGATACCAAGCTTGAAAATGCGGGTGAATCTCTCTCTGTAGGTCAGGCACAGCTTTTGACCATAGCCCGAGTCTTTCTGGCTATTCCCAAGATTCTCATCTTAGACGAGGCAACTTCTTCTATCGATACGCGGACAGAAGTGTTGGTACAGGATGCCTTTGCTAAACTCATGAAGGGGCGCACAAGCTTTATCATTGCCCACCGCTTGTCAACCATTCAGGATGCGGATATGATTCTAGTCTTAGTGGATGGTGATATTGTTGAGTATGGGAACCATCAGGATCTCATGACTAGAAAGGGCAAGTATTACCAAATGCTAAAAGCTGCAGCTTTTAGCTCTGAATAATCCTTTCTCTTTTGAAATTTTATGGACGAAAAAAGTTGCCTTCAGGTAACTTTTTTGTTACAATAGCTAGAAAAATTGTTCACTGTAATACTTAATGAAAATCAAAGATTAAACTAGGAAGCTAGCCGCAGGTTGCTAAAAGCACTGATTTGATGTTGTAGATAAGACTGACGAAGTCAGCTCATATCTACTCCAAGGTGAAGCTGATGTGGTTTGAAGAGATTTTAGAAGAGTATAAATTGTCTTTTAGAAAAGGAGCCTATAATGAAAGTCTTTCAGCATGTAAACATCGTGACTTGTGACCAAAATTTCCATGTTTATTTGGATGGAATCTTAGCAGTTAAGGATTCTCAAATCGTCTATGTCGGTCAAGAGAAACCAGAGATTTTAGATCAGGCCGAGCAGATTATAGACTATCAGGGAGCCTGGATCATGCCTGGTTTGGTCAATTGCCACACTCATTCTGCTATGACAGGCTTGCGAGGAATTCGAGATGACAGCAATCTCCATGAATGGCTCAATGACTATATCTGGCCTGCAGAAGCTGAGTTTACTCCAGATATGACTACCAAGGCGGTCAAAGAAGCGCTGACAGAAATGCTCCAGTCAGGAACAACAACCTTTAACGATATGTATAATCCCAATGGAGTGGAGATTGAGCAGATTTATCAGGCAGTCGAGGCTTCCAAGATGCGTTGTTATTTCTCACCGACCCTCTTTTCTTCAGATACAGAAACAACTGATGAGACTATAAGCAGAATACGAGCTATCATCGAGGAAATCTTAGGATATGAAAATCCAAATTTCAAGGTAATGGTAGCCCCGCATTCTCCCTACAGCTGTAGTAGAGACTTGCTGGAAGAGAGCTTAGATATGGCAAAAGAGCTGGATATTCCTATCCATATCCATGTGGCGGAAACCAAGGAGGAGTCAGGCATTCTCCTGAAACGCTACGGCAAACGCCCTCTCGTCTTTCTAGAAGAACTGGGTTACTTAGATCATCCGTCTGTCTTTGCTCATGGGGTCGAATTAAACGAGAAAGAAATTGAACGTTTGGCAATGTCTCAAGTATCTATCGCCCACAATCCTATCAGTAACCTCAAATTGGCCTCAGGGATTGCTCCCATCATCCAACTGCAAAAAGCAGGAGTAGCAGTCGGTATTGCGACTGACTCGGTTGCTTCTAATAATAATTTAGACATGTTTGAGGAAGGACGGACAGCAGCCCTTCTTCAGAAGATGAAGAGTGGGGATGCTAGCCAATTTCCTATAGAAGTAGCCCTCAAGGCACTGACAATCGAAGGGGCCAAGGTCCTTGGAATGGAAAATCAGATAGGAAGCCTAGAAGTCGGCAAGCAGGCAGATTTTCTGGTCATCCAACCACAAGGGAAAATCCATCTTCAACCCCAAGAAAATATGCTCTCTCACCTAGTCTATGCTGTCAAGTCCAGTGATGTAGATGATGTCTATATTGCCGGAGAACCAGTAGTTAAGCAAGGTCAAGTCCTAACAGTAGAACTTTAAAAGAAAAATCACTGAAAGTTCTATAATGAAGTTAGCCACCCATCTCTCCTAAAAATTATATGGTTCAACTAGCTGATAGCTAGTCTTCGATTTCATTTGACAATCGATAGACGTCGCTTAATCGAAAGATGGAAAAAGAAGGAAAATCAAATAGAGAAATTGCCTCTCTGCTTGGAAAATCTCCTCAAACTATCCACACTGAAATCAAGCGTGAGACAGTCCTACAATGTCTTGGAAAAGGGCGCTTCAAAAAGGTTTATTCTGCCGACTATGCTCAACAATCTTATGAAAGCAATCGCAAGCGCTCGATCAAGAAATTAAGCTTAACCAAGGAACTAAAGGAAAAGATTCTCCACTATCATAATCAAAAGTTTTCTCCTGAAATGATGGTCAAGGCTAAGGAGGTTAACGTGGGCGTTTCTACCATCTACTACTGGATTTATCATGGAAAATTGGGGTTAACCAAGCAGGATCGGTAAATTCTAAAACTAACTTCCAGTTTCCCACAATCTAGCTTTTAGTATGAGAAAAATGCGTGACATTAGTGGAAAACCGTCTTAGACTAACTTCTACTTGTTTTCTTTTTCTTGGTATATAAGGATTCAAAAGAGAAAAGACTCAGAAAAAAGTGCACGACAAATAGCCCTAAAACAGAGTCGTCTTAGACTAACTTCCAGTGTTGAGAGAGAAATGGAAGTTACTTTGAGAAGTTACGGTTTAAAGATTTTTAAATAAATTGGATAAAAGATTTGAATTTTAATTCAATGCATGTTATAATCATACAGTACTCTATTTTAGAAAGCAGTGTGACTATGAATTTTTCTTTTTTACCTAAGTATTTACCTTATTTTAACTATGGGGCTGTTGTGACGGTTCTCATTTCTATCTGTGTTGTCTTTTTGGGAACTATTTTGGGTGTTGTCTTGGCTTTTGGGCAACGTTCAAAGTTTAAACCGCTTGTTTGGCTGGCCAATTTGTACGTTTGGATTTTCCGTGGGACACCGATGATGGTTCAGATTATGATTGCCTTTGCTCTTATGCATATCAATGCCCCGACTATTCAGGTTGGAATTTTGGGTGTTGATCTTTCTCGTCTGATTCCAGGGATTTTGATTATCTCTATGAATAGTGGTGCTTATGTTTCTGAGACTGTTCGTGCTGGAATCAATGCAGTTCCAAAAGGTCAGCTAGAGGCGGCTTATTCGCTAGGGATTCGTCCTAAAAATGCGATGCGCTATGTGATTTTGCCACAAGCCATCAAAAATATCTTGCCAGCATTGGGGAACGAATTTATCACCATTATCAAGGACAGCTCCCTCTTATCAGCTATCGGTGTTATGGAGTTGTGGAACGGGGCTACAACAGTCTCTACAACAACCTATCTACCTTTAACCCCACTTTTATTTGCAGCCTTTTATTACTTGATTATGACCTCTATTTTGACAGTAGCCTTGAAAGCTTTTGAAAAACGTATGGGACAAGGAGATAAGAAATAATGACAGAAACCTTGATAAAAATTGAAAATTTACATAAATCATTTGGAAAGAATGAAGTATTAAAGGGCATCAACCTCGAGATTAAAAGAGGAGAAGTTGTCGTTATCATCGGTCCTTCGGGGAGCGGGAAATCTACCTTGCTTCGCTCTATGAATTTGTTGGAAGAAGCAACTAAAGGGAAGGTTATCTTTGAGGGAGTCGATATTACGGACAAAAAGAATGACCTGTTTGCCATGCGTGAGAAGATGGGCATGGTTTTCCAACAATTCAATCTCTTTCCTAATATGACTGTGATGGAAAATATCACCTTGTCACCTATCAAGACCAAAGGTGAGAGCAAGGCTGTTGCTGAGAAGAGAGCTCAGGAACTTTTGGAAAAAGTTGGTTTACCAGATAAGGCAGACGCTTATCCACAGAGTTTGTCAGGTGGCCAGCAACAACGGATTGCCATCGCGCGTGGGTTGGCCATGGAACCAGATGTTTTGCTCTTTGATGAGCCAACTTCAGCCTTGGACCCTGAGATGGTTGGAGAAGTTCTAGCTGTTATGCAAGACCTTGCCAAGTCAGGAATGACCATGGTTATCGTAACACATGAAATGGGATTTGCCCGTGAGGTGGCAGATCGTGTTATCTTTATGGCAGACGGTGTGGTTGTTGAAGATGGGACACCTGAGCAGATTTTTGAACAAACCCAAGAACAACGGACTAAAGATTTCTTGAGTAAGGTTTTATAAGTTAGCTTTGTTTAGCTATTTGTAGTCAACTTTACATATAAAATATAGATTAATGAAAAGCTCAACCAGAGCTTTTTCTTATAGTTTGAAACTATAGGATAGCCTAGGAAAGAAGTGTTAGAGGGGACCAACAGTTTTTGGTATAATGGAAGATATTTGAAAGAAAAGAGAAGTGATATGACACAGATTATTGATGGGAAAGCTTTAGCGGCCAAATTGCAGGGGCAGTTGGCTGAAAAGACTGCAAAATTAAAGGAAGAAACAGGTCTAGTGCCTGGTTTGGTAGTGATTTTGGTTGGGGACAATCCAGCCAGCCAAGTTTACGTTCGCAACAAGGAGAGGTCAGCTCTTGCGGCTGGTTTCCGTAGCGAAGTAGTGCGAGTTCCAGAGACCATTACTCAAGAGGAATTGTTAGACCTGATTGCTAAATACAATCAGGATCCAGCTTGGCATGGGATTTTGGTTCAGTTGCCATTACCAAAACACATTGATGAAGAGGCGGTTCTATTGGCTATTGACCCAGAAAAGGATGTGGATGGTTTCCATCCCCTAAATATGGGACGCCTTTGGTCTGGTCATCCAGTCATGATTCCTTCGACACCTGCAGGAATTATGGAGATGTTTCATGAATATGGGATTGACTTGGAAGGTAAAAATGCGGTCGTCATCGGTCGTTCCAATATCGTTGGAAAACCCATGGCTCAGCTTCTTTTGGCCAAGAATGCAACAGTGACCTTGACTCACTCACGCACCCATAATCTTGCCAAGGTGGCTGCTAAAGCAGATATTCTGGTGGTCGCAATCGGTCGTGCTAAATTTGTGACTGCTGACTTTGTCAAACCAGGTGCGGTAGTCATTGACGTTGGGATGAATCGCGATGAAAATGGTAAGCTCTGTGGGGATGTTGATTATGAGGCAGTTGCCCCACTTGCTAGCCATATTACGCCAGTCCCTGGAGGTGTCGGTCCTATGACCATTACTATGCTGATGGAGCAAACTTATCAAGCAGCACTTCGGACATTGGATAGAAAATAAGAGAAAAATCGCTGAAGAGAGTGTATTTTCTATAGCTATATCTGAAATGGCAGAAATGAGTATTAAATTGGCTCTTTGTCAACTGTAGTGGGTTGATGAAAAGCTAAGATCTAGAAAGGACAAATTTCGTCCTTTCTTTTTTAATGTTCAGAGCGATAAAAATCCTTTTTTTGAAGTTTTCAAAGTTCCGAAAACCAAAGGCATTGCGCTTGATAAGCTTGATGAGATTATTAGTGGCTTCCAATTTTGCGTTAGAATAGGGTAGTTGAAGAGCGTTGACAATTTTCTCTTTGTCCTTGATAAAGGTTTTAAAAACAGTCTGAAAAAGAGGATGAACCAGCTTAAGATTGTCCTCAATGAGTCCGAAAAATTTGTCTGCCTCCTTGTTCTGAAAGTGAAAAAGCAGGAGCTGGTAGAGATGATAGTGGTGTTTCAAGTCCTCTGAATAGCTAAAAAGCTTGTCTAAAATCTCTTTATTCGTCAAGTGCATGCGAAAAGTAGGGCGATAAAAACGTTTATCGCTGAGTTTACGACTATCCTGTTGGATGAGTTTCCAGTAGCGTTTGATGGCCTTGTATTCATGAGATTTTCGTTCAAACTGATTCATGATTTGGACACGCAAACGACTCATAGCACGGCTTATATGTTGTACAATGTGAAAGAAATCCAACACGATTTTAGCGTTTGGGAGTGAAACAGTTTGGGAGACTGTTTCAGCCTGAGCATAGAAATTCGAAAGCGAAGTTGTTTAGCTAAGTCATAGTAAGGGCTAAACATATCCATAGTAATGATTTTCACCTGACAACGAACGGCTCTATCGTAGCGAAGAAAGCGACTTCGAATAATAGCTTGTGTTCGTCCCTCAAGAACAGTGATGATATTGATATTGTCAAAATCTTGCGCAATGAAACTCATCTTTCCCTTGGTAAAGGAGTACTCATCCCAAGACATAATCTCAGGCAGACGAGAAAAATCATGCTTAAAGTGAAAGTCATTAAGCTTGCGAATGACAGTTGAAGTTGAAATAGACAACTGATGGGCAATATCGGTCCAAGAAGTCTTTTCAATCAGCTTCTGAGCAATTTTTTGGTTGATGATACGAGGGATTTGATGATTTTTCTTTACTAGAGGAGTCTCAGCAACCATCATTTTCAAGCAATGATAGCACCTAAAACGGCGTTTTCTAAGGAGAATTCTAGTAGGCATACCAATCGTTTCAAGATAAGGAATTTTAGAAGGTTTTTGAAAGTCATATTTCTTCATTTGACTTCCGCACTCAGGACAAGATGGAGCTTTATAGTCCAGTTTGGCGATGATTTCCATGTGTGTATCCTTATTGATGATGTCTAAAATCTGGATATTAGGGTCTTTAATGTCTAGTAATTTTGTGATAAAATGTAATTGTTCCATATGATTCTTTCTAATGAGTTGTTTTGTCGCTTTTCATTATAGATCTTATGGGACTTTTTTTCTACACAAAAATAGGCTTTTTTCTAAAAATCCCTAGTCAAGCGCTTTATTTTTTTGTATAATAGAAGTAGTAAAGTATAGATAAGAAGAGAAAAGCATGATTACACTATTTTTATCACCGAGCTGTACATCATGTCGTAAGGCGAAGGCCTGGTTAGAAAAACATAAGGTTCCCTTTGTGGAACACAATATTATGACCAGTCCTTTAACAAGAAAAGAATTGCAACACATCCTTTCCTTGACCGAAAATGGTACTGATGACATCATTTCAACTCGTTCAAAAATTTTTCAAAAATTGAATATTGATGTAGAGAGTATCTCGGTATCGGAATTGCTTCATTTGATTGAGCAGTACCCTAGTCTTTTGCGTCGTCCCATTATTATTGATGCCAAGCGCATGCAAATCGGTTTTAATGAAGATGAGATTCGTGCTTTTCTCCCTCGTAGTTACCGTAAGCAAGAACTAAAAGAAGCAAGAATGAGAGCTGGTATTAGTTAATGAACAAACAGTATAGTTACCCACTAGATTTGTCGTGGAGCACTGAAGAACTTGCTTCAGTGCTTTCTTTTTTTAATGATGTTGAAGCTGCCTATGAAGGCAAGGTAGAGGCTAAAAAGTTATTGGACTCTTATAAGGGGTTCAAGGCGGTTGTGCCAAGCAAGAGTGAAGAAAAACGTTTGGGACGAGAATTGGAAACAGTCAGTGGCTATTCGCTTTACCGAGCAGTTCAGGCGGCTAAGGAAAAAGGGGAAGGAAAGATTTCTCTTGGAAAGTAAATTTGAATTTGCTAAAGAGCTAATTAAGAAAGTGGGTCAGTACATTCTTGACCATATGCAGGAAGATTTGTGTGTTGAGATCAAGTCCTCTCCAACAGATTTGGTGACCAGACTGGACAAGGAAGTTCAGGAGCTATTGGTTGGTGAGATTTTGTCTCGTTATCCTGAGGATAAGATTTGTGCTGAAGAGGGCTGTTTGCGAGCTTCAGTTCAAGAGGGCAAGGTTTGGATCATTGATCCCATTGATGGGACCAATAATTTTGTCGCCCAGCAGGAAGATTTTGCTGTTATGATGGCTTATTTTGAAAATGGTCAGGGACAGTTTGGACTGATTTATGATGTGATCAAAGGGGATTGTTACCACGGTGGTGGGGAATTTCCAGTTTGTCTAAATGATAGGCCCCTAGCTCCCTTTAAAGCCAAACCACTTGGAGATTTTCTCATTGCAGGAAATAGTGGTATGTTGGAAACCAATGAATGGGGCTTGGCTGATTTGGGTCGAGCAGCACTTGGTGTTCGTGTCTATGGGAGTGCGGCCATCAGTTTTGCCAAGATTTTGTCAGGGCGTTTGTTGACCTATGTCACCTATCTGCAACCATGGGATTATGCTGCGGCTAGTATTTTAGGGGAAAGTCTGGGCTATCGGGTTGTAACCCTTTTTGGTGAAGCTCCTGATTTTCAAACCAGACAACCGGTCATGATGCTACCTCTTGAGATGCAGGAGGAAATTCAGTCCTATATTTACGAAAGGAAAAGAACTTAAATGCAATTTCCAGAAGGATTTGTTGAAAAATATGAAGAGATACTAGGAGATGAGGCAAGAGATTTTCTTGCCTCTTTTGAGGAGGAAGCGGTTTCGGCCTTTCGGGTTAATCCTTTAAAAGAAGCGCCAGTTTCCTTTCCTGATGCCATTCCTCAAACTCCTTGGGGACATTATGGGAAGGTATCAGGGAAATCGCCTGAGCATGCTACTGGTTTGATTTATTCGCAAGAACCTGCTGCTCAGATGGTTGCTCAGGTAGCCCAGCCCAGTCCTGGCATGAAAGTCTTGGATTTGGCTGCTGCACCGGGTGGCAAATCAACTCAACTAGCAGCCTATCTAGCAGGGGAAGGGCTACTTGTTTCCAATGAAATTTCAAGCAAACGGGCTAAGATTTTAGTAGAAAATATGGAGCGCTTTGGAGCGACCAATATCGTGGTGACCAATGAATCTGCCGACCGCTTGGCAAAGGTTTTTAAGGGCTATTTTGATCTGATTGTCCTTGATGCCCCTTGCTCTGGGGAAGGGATGTTTCGTAAGCAACCAGATGCTATGGACTATTGGAGCTTAGATTATCCGAGTCAATGTGCTAGCTTGCAAAGAGAGATTCTATCGGATGCGGTGACCATGCTAGCTGAAGGCGGTCGATTTGTTTATTCAACATGCACCTGGGCACCCGAGGAAAACGAAGAGATTGTCAATTGGCTACTGAAAGAGTATGATTTTGACTTGTTGCCAGTAGAGCATATCAATGGAATGGTCGCTGGTATTGACCTGCCAGAGACGGCTCGTATGTATCCTCATCAGTTTAAGGGAGAGGGTCAGTTTGTCGCCCATCTACAGTTTAAGGGTAACAATCCAGCTCCTAAATTTAAGGCAAGTAAGAGTAACCTCAGCCGAGAACAAGTTGCCTTGTGGCAGGAATTTGCCCAAAAACACTTGAAAATCAATCTAAGGGGGATCTTGCAGACTTTTGGTGACCAACTCTATCTCTTACCAGAACTTTTACCAGATTTAGGGAAACTCAAGATTGCTCGCAATGGCCTGCATCTGGGTACCTTTAAGAAAAAACGCTTTGAGCCTAGTTTTGCTCTTGGTCTAGCCTTGAAACCGAGTCAGGTCAAGCAGTCGGTTGAAATTGACCAAGAAGCATTTGTAAAGTATGTGGCTGGAGAAACCGTTCAGCTGGCGGAAAGTATGCCAAATGGTTGGTACCAAGTTTTGGTTCAAGGCAATGGCTTGGGCTTTGCTAAGGTGACTGGAAATGTTTTGAAAAATTATTTTCCAAAAGGCCTCAGATTCAAGTGAAAATGCTAGTCAAAGTAGCTTGTCTATGTTATAGTTGAAGTATGGATTTTTTCAAATTGTCTTTCATTTTAAGTCAAAATTGGTGGAGAAGATAACTGAGTAAATTTCAAGTAAAATCAAGCTAAGAACTTCAGTTGACTCCCAATTTTAAAAAGAAAAATATAAATAAATAGTTGAAAAAATTCACAGCATTCACCATTATTTTCAAGGAGAAAAACAGTGAAAAAAAGGAAAAAACTCGCTCTATCCCTTGCAGCTCTTTTTCTGGCAGGTTCTTTAGCGGGATGTGCTAGCTGGATTGATCGTGGAGAATCCATGACAGCTGTTGGTTCAACAGCTCTTCAGCCCTTGGTCGAAGCAGCAGCAGATGAATTTGGCTCTATGCACGTTGGGAAAACAGTCAACGTTCAAGGTGGAGGATCTGGTACAGGTCTGTCTCAGGTTCAATCTGGAGCCGTTGATGTAGGAAATTCAGACGTATTTGCCGAGGAAAAAGACGGTATCAACGCCTCTGCTCTAGTGGACCACAAGGTTGCAGTAGCGGGCTTGGCGGTGATTGTGAACAAGGAAGTTGATGTTGAAAATCTGACAACTGAACAACTCCGTAGCATCTTCACAGGTCAAGTGACCAACTGGAAAGAGGTCGGTGGAAAAGATCTAGCCATTTCTATTATCAACCGTGCAGCAAGTTCTGGTTCGCGTGCAACCTTTGATAGTGTTGTCATGGATGGCCAATCTGCCATGCAGAGTCAAGAACAGGATTCAAATGGGATGGTCAAAAACATTGTTTCCCAGACACCAGGAGCCATTTCTTACCTAGCCTTTGCCTATGTGGATGACTCGGTGAAACGCATGAAGTTGAATGGCTATGAGCCAATTGCAGAAAATGTTACAAGCAATAACTGGCCTTTGTGGTCTTACGAACACATGTATACCCTAGGTCAACCAAATGAATTGGTGGCAGAATTTCTCAACTTTGTCCTCTCAGATGAAGCGCAAAGTGGAATCGTTAAGGGGATGGGTTACATTTCTGTTAAGGAAATGAAGGTTGAAAAAGATGCTGTAGGAACGGTGACAGCACTAGAAGGGAGTCAATAATGAATCAAGAAGAATTAGCTAAAAAATTACTTTCTCCCTCAAAGAACTCTCGTTTAGAGAAACTTGGAAAAGGCTTGACCTTTGCCTGTCTGTCTTTGATTGTCATTATTGTGGCTATGATTTTGATATTCGTAGCCCAAAAAGGTTTGTCGACCTTCTTTGTAAATGGGGTTAATATCTTTGATTTCCTATTTGGCCAAACTTGGAATCCTTCAGGGAAACAATTTGGTGCCCTTCCCATGATTTTGGGTTCCTTTATTGTCACAATCCTATCAGCCCTTATCGCAACTCCTTTTGCCATTGGTGCGGCAGTCTTTATGACAGAAGTATCACCAAAAGGTGCTAGAATCTTGCAACCAGCTATTGAATTGCTAGTCGGGATTCCTTCAGTCGTGTATGGATTTATCGGTTTGCAGGTCGTAGTTCCCTTTGTCCGCAGTGTCTTTGGTGGAACTGGTTTTGGGATTTTGTCAGGGATTTTCGTTCTCTTTGTCATGATTTTACCGACGGTAACCTTTATGACAACCGATAGCTTGCGTGCGGTGCCTCGTCACTACCGCGAAGCTAGTTTGGCTATGGGGGCCACTCGTTGGCAAACCATCTGGCGCGTGACCTTGAAGGCAGCGCGTTCAGGGATTTTCACAGCAGTGGTCTTTGGGATGGCGCGTGCCTTTGGTGAGGCCTTGGCCATTCAGATGGTGGTTGGAAACTCAGCCGTTGTCCCAACTTCATTGACAACACCTGCTGCGACCTTGACCTCTGTGTTGACCATGGGTATCGGAAATACCGTCATGGGTACAGTTGATAATAACGTTCTCTGGTCACTGGCCTTAGTCTTGCTTTTGATGAGTTTGGCCTTCAACAGTGTGATTAAATTGATTACGAAAGAAAGAGGAAAGAAAAACTATGCACGCTAAGAAATTAGATAAAATTGCAACAGCTGTCCTCTACTCAATTGCAGGAATTATCGTTGCCATCTTGGCATCCTTGATTCTTTATATCTTGGTTCGTGGTTTGCCCCACATCTCTTGGTCTTTCTTGACTGGCAAATCATCATCTTACCAAGCAGGTGGAGGGATTGGAATTCAGCTTTATAATTCCTTCTTCCTTTTGGTTATTACCTTGATTATCTCTGTGCCTTTGTCTATGGGAGCTGGGATTTTCCTAGCTGAATATGCCAAAAAAGGTCCTGTGACCAATTTTGTCAGAACCTGTATTGAAATCTTGTCTTCACTGCCATCAGTGGTTGTGGGTCTCTTTGGTTACTTGATTTTTGTAGTTCAGTTTGAGTATGGATTTTCAATCATTTCAGGTGCCTTGGCCTTGACGGTCTTTAACCTGCCTCAGATGACTCGTAATGTTGAGGACAGCTTGAAACACGTTCACCATACGCAACGTGAGGCCGGCTTGGCCCTTGGGATTTCTCGTTGGGAGACAGTTGTCCATGTGGTCATTCCAGAAGCTCTCCCAGGTATTGTGACGGGGGTTGTCTTGGCCTCTGGTCGTATCTTTGGTGAGGCTGCGGCTCTTATCTATACAGCAGGACAATCCGCTCCAGCTCTGGACTGGTCTAACTGGAATATTCTCAGTGTGACCAGCCCAATCTCTATCTTCCGTCAAGCAGAAACCTTGGCTGTCCATATCTGGAAAGTCAATAGTGAAGGAACCATTCCAGATGGAACTATCGTATCAGCAGGTTCTGCAGCAGTTCTCTTGATCTTTATCCTCATCTTTAACTTTGGAGCCCGCAAACTCGGAAGCTACCTACATAAGAAATTAACCGCTGCCTAAAGGAGAAGCCATGTCAAAATATAATTGGGATGAAAAGCATATCATCACCTTTCCTGAAGAGAAAGTGGCCCTCTCTACTAAGGATTTACATGTTTACTACGGTAAAAATGAATCTATCAAGGGCATCGATATGCAATTTGAAAAAAATAAAATTACAGCCTTAATTGGCCCTTCTGGTTCAGGGAAATCAACCTACCTCCGCAGTCTCAACCGTATGAATGATACCATTGATATTGCCAAGGTAACAGGTCAAATTCTCTATCAAGGGATTGATGTCAACCGTCCAGAAATCAATGTTTATGAGATGCGTAAGCATATCGGAATGGTTTTCCAACGACCAAATCCTTTTGCCAAGTCTATCTACCGCAATATCACTTTTGCTCATGAACGTGCAGGGGTTAAGGACAAGCAAGTCTTGGATGAAATTGTGGAAACTTCTCTTCGTCAGGCTGCCCTTTGGGACCAGGTCAAAGATGATTTGCACAAGTCAGCCTTGACCCTATCAGGTGGTCAGCAGCAACGTCTCTGTATCGCTCGTGCTATCTCTGTTAAACCAGATATTCTCTTGATGGACGAACCAGCGTCCGCCTTGGATCCGATTGCGACAGCCCAGTTGGAAGAAACTATGTTGGAATTGAAGAAGGACTTTACCATCATCATTGTGACCCACAGTATGCAGCAGGCTGCGCGTGCTAGTGACTACACAGGATTTTTCTACTTGGGCGATTTGATTGAGTACGATAAGACCTCTAATATTTTCCAAAATGCCAAACTACAGTCAACCAATGACTACGTAACAGGACACTTTGGATAGAAAGGAAACAGTATGACAGAAGCGATTTTACAGGTGTCAGACCTGTCCGTTTACTACAATCAAAAAAAGGCCTTGAATAGTGTTTCCCTATCTTTCCAACCTAAGGAAATTACAGCCTTGATTGGTCCATCTGGATCAGGAAAGTCAACTCTTCTTAAGGCTATCAACCGTATGGGGGATCTCAATCCAGAGGTGACTACAACTGGTTCGGTGGTTTACAACGGCCACAACATTTACAGTCCACGTACAGATACAGTTGAATTGCGGAAGGAAATCGGTATGGTTTTCCAACAACCAAATCCCTTCCCTATGTCTATCTACGAAAATGTTGTTTACGGGCTTCGTATCAATGGAGTGAAGGATAAGCAGATTCTGGATGAAGCGGTAGAAAAAGCCTTGCAACGAGCTTCTATCTGGGATGAGGTCAAGGATCGCCTGCATGATTCAGCTATCGGGCTTTCAGGCGGACAACAGCAACGTGTCTGTGTTGCCCGTGTCTTGGCAACCAGTCCTAAAATCATTCTCTTGGATGAACCGACTTCAGCCTTGGACCCTATCTCGGCCGGTAAGATTGAGGAAACCTTGTATGGCTTAAAAGATAAATACACCATGCTCTTGGTTACGCGTTCCATGCAACAAGCCTCTCGTATCTCTGACAAGACAGGATTTTTCCTAGATGGAGATTTGATTGAGTTTAACGATACCAAGAAGATGTTCCTCAACCCACAACACAAGGAAACAGAAGATTATATTTCAGGAAAATTTGGATAAGGAGATAAATGATGTTACGTTCTCAATTTGAAGAAGATTTAGAGAAATTACACAACCAGTTCTACGCAATGGGACAAGAAGTGCTATCCCAAATCAATCGTACAGTGCGTGCCTTTGTTACTCATGACCGAGATTTGGCCAAAGAAGTCATCGAAGACGATGCAGAAGTAAACGAATACGAAGTGAAATTGGAGAAGAAATCATTTGAAATGATTGCCCTTCAACAACCCGTTTCTCAGGACTTGCGTACTGTTTTGACAGTCTTGAAGGCTGTATCTGACTTGGAACGTATGGGGGACCATGCTGTTTCTATTGCTAAAGCAGCAATTCGTATGAAGGGGGAGCAACGCATCCCAGCTGTTGAAGAAGAAATTAAGAGAATGGGTCGCGATGTCAAGAACTTCGTTGAAGCAGCCCTTGAACTCTATCTCAATGGTTCAGTTGACCAGGCCTATGAAGTAGCAGCTATGGATGAAAAAATCAACCATTACTTTGATAGCATTCGTGACTTGGCTACAGAAGAAATCAAGAAAAATCCAGATGCCATCGTTACAGGTCGTGATTACTTCCAAGTGATTGCCTTCTTGGAACGTATTGGAGACTATGCTAAAAATATCTGTGAATGGGTTGTTTACTTTGAAACAGGTAAGATTGTCGAACTATAAAGTATTCAAATGATAAAATTATTGTGAAAGCTTACTTTTTAATACAGTAAGCTTTCATTGTTATAGATGGTTTACTTTGTCAGAGGTGAATAATGAACTACATACAGAATATCAGAAAAAAAGTTGGAAAAGATAAAATTATTTTAAATTTTACCTGTGGAATATTAAGTCAATCAGGAAAAATTTTATTACAAAAACGAGCAGATAAAGGAACGTGGGGATTACCAGGTGGTGCTCTTGAATTAGGAGAATCGGCTTTAGAAGCTTTAGTGCGAGAGTTTTATGAAGAAACAGGAGTCGAAGTGAGGGTGGAAAAACTCTTAAATGTTTATACAAAATATTCAGACAGTTATCCGAATGGTGATGAGGCTCAAGTTCTTACAATCTTGTATTTAGTTTCATCTGAAACTTCTATCTCTATAAATTTTTTTACAAGTGATGAAACTTTAGAATTAGGATTTTTTGATCATAGTGACATACAAAATATTGCAATTGTAAACCAGCAGCATCAAGATATGATAAATGATTTTTTTGAAAATAAGTTCCCAATAGATAGATAAACTAACCACTGTATTTCTATTTTTTAGTAAATATATTTTATGAAAATGTAAGAAAAACACTTGACAAGTAACTTGAATAGCGTTATAATTATACAAAATCAACAGAGAGGTTGTTTATTTATGAAATCAAAAAAATGGATATTTGTTTTATGTAGTTTTCTTGCAAGTTTCTTCTTAGTAGCTTGCCAGTCAGGTTCTAATGGTTCTCAGTCAGCTGTTGAAGCCATTAAGCAAAAGGGGAAATTAGTTGTGGCGACTAGTCCTGATTATGCACCTTTTGAATTCCAATCCTTAGTTGACGGAAAAAACCAGGTAGTCGGTGCGGATATTGATATGGCTCAAGCTATCGCTGATGAACTTGGGGTTAAGTTGGAAATCTCAAGCATGAGTTTTGACAATGTCTTGACTAGTCTTCAAACAGGTAAGGCTGACCTAGCAGTTGCAGGAATTAGTGCTACTGATGAGAGAAAAGAAGTCTTTGATTTTTCAATCCCTTACTATGAAAACAAGATTAGTTTCTTGGTTCGTAAGGCTGATGTAGAAAAATACAAGGATTTAACTAGCCTAGAAAGTGCTAATATTGCAGCCCAAAAAGGGACTGTTCCAGAATCAATGGTCAAGGAACAATTGCCAAAAGCGCAATTGACTTCCCTAACTAATATGGGTGAAGCTGTCAATGAATTGCAGGCTGGAAAAGTAGATGCTGTTCATATGGATGAGCCTGTTGCGCTTAGCTATGCTGCTAAAAATGCCGACCTAGCTGTCGCAACTGTCAGCTTGAAGATGAAGGACGGTGAAGCCAATGCCGTTGCCCTTAGAAAAAATAGTGCTGATTTGAAAGAAGTGGTGGACAAGGTCATCCAAAAACTCAAGGATGACGGTACCTACCAAAAATATCTTGAAAAAGCGGCAACCTTAACAGAAGTTGAAGAATAATACTCAATGAAAATCAAAGAGCAAACTAGGAAGCTAGCCGCAGGTTGCTCAAAGCACTGCTTTGAGGTTGTAGATAAGACTGACGAAGTCAGTTACATATATCTACGGTAAGGCGACGCTGACGTGGTTTGAAGAGATTTTCGAAGAGTATAAGAAAAAAGCAGAGTTGGAAGTCAGTCCAATTCTGCTTTTAAATAGTTTAAAACCTTTTCCAGATTATCTAAGGACACCTTGGCAAATTGATAAGGACAGGTGCTTAAATAGGCCTCTTCAAAGAAATCCAAGCCCAGTTGACTGTGTTTGAGACTGGCAATTTTAGGATACTGTCTCAGGTCTAGTAATACACCATCGTGAAGCGGGAAATGAGGAAGGGGGCAAGGAGTGTTAGCTAATCTTTCCTCGAGTTGTTTTTGGTAGTCTTCCTGATTGGACAATCGAGCTAGACGATTTTTCTCAAATAATTGACTGTCAATATAGAGTGACAGGGCCTTTTGCATGATGAGGTTGCTGTCGTAATCTAGGATATTTTTGTAAGCCACAAAGGCTTCTTTGATAGCATTTGGAAGAATGAGTGACGTAATCCGCAGGGCTGGAAAGAGGCTGGTTGAGAAGGACTTGATGTAAATGATCCGCTCCTCTGTATCCAGATAGTGGAAGGTCTGACCCTTCTTGGAATCCAAATCCCCCAGATAATCGTCTTCGACGATATAAACACCATACTTGGCAGCTAAGTCAAGAATAGCCCGTTTGTCCTGCTCAGAATAGGAATGCCCCAGAGGATAGTGAAAACGAGGAATGGTATAGAAAAACTTAATTTTTCCTGTTTTGAAGTGGCCTTCCAGCTCTTCCAAGTCAATCCCATCAACGCCTCGTTCAATCGTTTGATAGTTCAGACCCTGAGCAATCAAGAGGCGATTCATACGATGGTAGGTTGGCTGTTCTACCAAGATTTCCTTGGCTTGGCTAGGAAAGGATATTTGAGAAAGGATAAACAAGGCTTGTTGGGTTCCAGAAGTCAGTACCAGTTGGTCAGCCTTGCAGTAGAGGGCTTGGTCAAAGAGGAGTTTATGAATGGACTGTCTTAGGTCTTCTAATCCTTCTTGGTTGTCATAGTAGTTGAAGAGGTAGTTTTCCCGGCCAATCAAGGTTTCATTGACACAGAGTCGGAAATCGTCATAGGCGCTGGCATGTTCGTCCGTAACCTCGATTTCTAGGTCCTGATGTTGCCCTTGTTCTAATACATAGTAGCCACTCTGGGGCTTGGCATAGAGGTATTGTTCGTGCCGTAATTCCAGCAGGGCGCGTTGAATGGTGTCCTTGCTGCAGTGAAAGTCAAGGCTCAGTTGACGGATAGAAGGCAGGCGACTTCCCGTCGGAAAACGTCCAGACTCGATACCGTTTTTTAGATAGGAAACGACCTCTTGGTACTTGCTTTGTTTCTTCATTCCAAACCTCCCTTGATTTTGTTACATTGTACCCTTTTTTTTCTTTCTTGGCAATGTCTAGGGTGTTTCTCTCGTTCACATCTAGGGGCAAATGTGGTATACTTAGGAGTAAGATTTATAGAATAACAGACAAGAAAGTGAATGGATAAGAACGTGCAGGAACCAGTGAAATTATTTCAATACAATACCCTTGGAGCCTTGATGGCTGGCCTTTATGGTGGTACTATGACAGTAGGAGAATTGCTAGAACATGGTGACCTTGGTTTGGGAACCTTGGATTCTATTGATGGAGAATTGATTGTCTTAGATGGCAAGGCCTATCAGGCCAAAGGGTCAGGAGACCAGCCAGAAATTGTAGAAGTATCACCAGATGCCCTTATTCCTTATGCAGCAGTAGTACCACATCAGGCAGAGGTCATTTTCCGCCAGCGCTTTGAGATGACAGACAAGGAATTGGAAGAACGAATCGAGTCTTATTATGATGGGGAAAATCTTTTCCGCTCAATTAAGATTCGTGGTGAATTTTCACATATGCATGTGCGCATGATTCCCAAGTCGACACCAGATACCAAGTTTGCTGAGGTCGCAACCCATCAACCGGAATATAGTCGTGACAATGTGGCGGGAACCATCGTTGGTTTCTGGACGCCTGAGATTTTCCATGGGGTTAGTGTGGCAGGTTACCATCTGCACTTCATCTCAGATGATTTGACCTTCGGTGGGCATGTCATGGACTTTGTCATCAAGGAAGGCATTATCGAGGTGGGAGCAGTTGACCAGTTGGATCAACGTTTCCCAGTCCAAGATCGTCAATACTTGTTTGCTAAGTTTAATGTTGACGAGATGAAAAAAGATATTGAAAAGGCGGAATAGGAGAAGAAAATGACCATTCATATTATCATTACCATGTTGCTGTTACTGGCTTTCTTGATAGGGAGCATTTGGTATGCCAGAAAGAAATACCAGATTAATCTAGCTGTTTTGGGCTTGGGGGCTGTTGCTTTCTTTGTCTCTTCACAGATTTTAGAAAAACTGGTGCATATCTTTGTTTTGCATCCTCAAAAAGACGGTAGTATTGCCCTCTTGCAAGACCATCCGCTTGTCTATATCATCTATGGCCTAGCCATGGCAGCATTTTTTGAGGAAACGGCTCGTCTTGTTTTCTTCAAATGGTTGGAGAAAAAGAGAAGTTTGGAAAAGGCAGACGCCTTGGCCTATGGACTGGGGCATGGTGGCTTGGAATTAATTTTCCTGGGTCTTGCTAGTTTGTTTAATCTCTACATCGTTCTCTCAGCAGTTCAAACTCAGGATCCACAGGTTATGCAATTACTGTCTGAAAATATGTTGAAGACTATCCAGTCGCTATCGGTCTGGCAGATTTATTTGCTTGGTTTTGAGCGAATCTTGGCGCTAGGTTTTCAATTACTCTTGACAGTTTGGGTTTACCAAGCTGTTCGCCAGAAGAAATGGATTTATCTCCTAGCAGCCTATGGCCTACATGCCTTCTTTGATCTGGCACCATCTCTAGTCCAAGTTGGCTGGCTGACCAATCCAGTCTTGGCGGAAGTTGTCCTAGCACTAGAGCTCGTTCTGGTTGCCTATGGAACCAAGGCAATCTTTTGCAAAAAATCATAAGAAAAAGGGGGAAACCTCTTTTTTGTTTAAAATAAGCCTAAGATTTTTTTAGGGTCGTCAAATGGTCTTAAAAATGGTATAATGGAATGAATTTTGTAAAAGGAAGAGTGACATGTCTGTAAGAGAAAAAATGCTTGAAATCCTAGAAGGAATTGATATCCGTTTTAAGGAACCCTTGCATAGCTATAGTTATACAAAAGTAGGTGGAGAGGCCGATTATTTGGTCTTTCCACGAAATCGTTTTGAGTTGGCGCGTGTTGTTAAATTTGCCAATCAAGAAAATATTCCTTGGATGGTTCTTGGAAATGCCAGCAACATCATCGTTCGTGATGGTGGGATTCGTGGATTTGTCATCTTGTGTGACAAGCTCAATAACGTTTCCGTTGATGGCTATACCATTGAAGCAGAA
Organism: Streptococcus sp. 3705; assembly: GCF_013277145.1. Classification (GTDB taxonomy): domain Bacteria; phylum Bacillota; class Bacilli; order Lactobacillales; family Streptococcaceae; genus Streptococcus. The sequence continues at coordinate 46,066 of NZ_VMMJ01000017.1, forward strand.
GCTGGTGCTAACTTGATTGAAACAACTCGCATTGCCCTTCGTCATAGTTTGACGGGTTTCGAGTTTGCTTGTGGCATTCCTGGAAGCGTCGGCGGTGCTGTCTTTATGAATGCGGGTGCATACGGAGGAGAGATTGCACACATCTTGCAGTCTTGTAAGGTCTTGACCAAGGATGGAGAAATCGAGACCCTGTCTGCCAAAGATTTGGCTTTTGGTTACCGCCATTCAGCCATTCAGGAGTCTGGTGCAGTTGTCTTGTCAGCTAAATTTGCCCTAGCCCCAGGAACCCATCAGGTTATCAAGCAGGAAATGGACCGCTTGACGCACCTACGTGAACTCAAGCAACCTTTGGAATACCCATCTTGTGGTTCGGTATTTAAGCGTCCTGTTGGGCATTTTGCAGGTCAGTTAATTTCAGAAGCTGGTTTGAAAGGCTATCGTATCGGTGGCGTAGAAGTGTCTGAAAAGCACGCAGGATTTATGATCAATGTCGCAGATGGAACGGCCAAAGACTACGAGGACTTGATTGAGTCTGTTATCGAAAAAGTCAAGGAACACTCAGGTATCACGCTTGAAAGAGAAGTCCGTATTTTAGGTGAAAGCAAGTAGGAAGCTGTAGTTGAAAAGCTGCTGCTATGTCATGGAAAGGGGGTGAAAGCCTATCGTTAGTGCAGAAGAATGTAGGCAGTTTAATCTCCTACACGAGGTAGTGACGGCCTGACAGAGCCCTGATCTGTTAATCTATGAAAAAGAAGGAATAAATGACAATTGAAAAAACCAATTATTGAATTCAAAAACGTCTCAAAAGTTTTTGAAGACAGCAACACCAAGGTTCTCAAAGACATCAACTTTGAGTTGGAAGAAGGGAAGTTCTATACTCTTCTAGGCGCGTCTGGTTCAGGGAAATCAACTATCCTTAACATCATTGCAGGTTTACTGGATGCGACGACAGGAGATATTTTGCTGGATGGTGTCCGTATCAATGACATCCCAACCAACAAGCGAGACGTCCATACGGTCTTCCAATCCTATGCCTTGTTTCCACATATGAATGTGTTTGAAAATGTTGCCTTTCCACTTCGCTTGCGTAAAATTGACAAGAAAGAAATCGAGAAACGCGTAGCGGAAGTTCTCAAGATGGTTCAGTTGGAAGGTTACGAAAAACGTTCCATTCGTAAACTTTCTGGAGGACAACGTCAGCGTGTGGCTATTGCCCGTGCCATCATCAACCAACCTCGTGTGGTTTTGTTGGACGAGCCCTTGTCAGCGCTGGACTTGAAATTAAGAACAGACATGCAGTACGAGCTCCGTGAATTGCAACAACGATTGGGCATTACCTTTGTCTTTGTCACTCACGATCAGGAAGAAGCGCTGGCCATGAGTGACTGGATTTTCGTTATGAATGATGGCGAGATTGTCCAGTCTGGAACACCTGTGGACATCTACGATGAGCCAATCAACCACTTTGTTGCCACCTTTATCGGTGAGTCAAATATCTTGCCAGGAACCATGATTGAGGACTACTTGGTTGAGTTTAACGGCAAACGCTTTGAAGCGGTCGATGGTGGGATGAAGCCAAATGAGCCTGTCGAGGTTGTCATTCGTCCAGAGGACTTGCGTATTACCCTTCCTGAAGAAGGCAAGCTCCAAGTTAAGGTCGATACCCAGCTCTTCCGTGGGGTGCACTATGAAATTATCGCCTATGACGAACTTGGAAATGAATGGATGATCCACTCAACCCGTAAGGCCATAGTGGGTGAGGAAATCGGTCTGGATTTTGAACCAGAAGACATCCACATCATGCGTCTCAATGAAACAGAAGAAGAGTTCGATGCCCGTATCGAAGAATATGTGGAAATCGAAGAGCAAGAAGCAGGTCTGATCAATGCAATCGAGGAGGAAAGAGATGAAGAAAACAAGCTCTAAACTCTTTGTAGTGCCCTACATGCTTTGGATTGCCCTCTTTGTCCTGGCACCCTTGGTCTTGATTTTCGGTCAATCCTTTTTCAATATCGAAGGCCAGTTTAGCTTAGAAAACTATAAATCTTACTTTGCGTCACAAAACTTGACCTACCTCAAAATGAGCTTTAACTCCGTGCTTTATGCAGGAATTGTGACCTTTGTAACCTTGCTTATCAGCTATCCAACAGCCCTCTTTTTGACCCGTCTCAAGCACCGTCAACTTTGGCTCATGCTGATTATCCTGCCAACCTGGGTCAATTTGCTCCTTAAAGCCTATGCCTTTATCGGGATTTTTGGTCAAAATGGCTCTATTAACCAATTCTTGGAATTTATCGGAATCGGTTCGCAACAGTTGCTCTTTACCGATTTCTCCTTTATCTTTGTCGCAAGCTACATCGAGCTTCCTTTTATGATTTTGCCCATTTTCAATGTCTTGGACGATATGGATAACAATCTCATCAATGCCAGCTATGACCTCGGTGCTACCAAGTGGGAGACTTTCCGCCATGTCATCTTCCCTCTATCGATGAATGGGGTGCGAAGTGGAGTTCAGTCGGTCTTTATCCCAAGTTTGAGTCTCTTCATGCTGACCCGTTTGATTGGTGGGAACCGCGTTATCACGCTGGGAACAGCCATTGAGCAGAACTTCCTGACCAATGACAACTACGGTATGGGTTCAACCATCGGTGTGATTCTCATCCTGACCATGTTCATCACCATGTGGGTGACCAAGGAAAGGAGAGAACGATGAAAAAATTTGCCAACCTTTATCTAGGACTGGTCTTTCTTGTCCTCTACCTGCCGATTTTTTACCTGATTGGCTATGCCTTTAATGCAGGCAATGACATGAATAGCTTTACAGGCTTTAGCTTGAGCCATTTTAAAACCATGTTTGGCGATGGTCGTCTTATGTTGATTGTAACTCAGACCTTTTTCTTGGCCTTCCTGTCAGCCTTGATTGCGACCATTATCGGGACTTTTGGTGCCATTTACATCTACCAGTCTCGTAAGAAATACCAAGAAGCCTTTCTATCACTCAATAATATCCTCATGGTTGCGCCTGACGTTATGATTGGTGCCAGCTTCTTGATTCTCTTTACCCAACTCAAGTTTTCACTTGGCTTTTTGACCGTTCTTTCTAGTCACGTGGCCTTCTCCATTCCTATCGTGGTCTTGATGGTTTTGCCTCGTCTCAAGGAAATGAACGGTGACATGATTCATGCGGCCTATGACCTTGGTGCCAGTCAATTTCAGATGTTCAAGGAAATTATGCTTCCTTACCTGACTCCGTCTATCATTGCAGGTTATTTCATGGCCTTCACCTATTCGCTAGATGACTTTGCTGTGACCTTCTTTGTGACGGGAAATGGCTTTTCAACCCTATCAGTCGAGATTTACTCTCGTGCCCGTAAGGGAATTTCGCTAGAAATCAATGCCCTGTCTGCCCTTGTCTTTCTCTTTAGTATTATCCTAGTGGTTGGATATTACTTTATCTCACGTGAAAAGGAGGAGCAAGCATGAAAAAACTCTATTCATTTTTAGCAGGAATTGCAGCCATTATCTTGATCTTGTGGGGAATTGCGACGCATCTAGATAGTAAAATAAATAGCCGAGATAGTCAAAAACTGGTTATCTACAACTGGGGAGACTATATCGATCCAGAACTCTTGGAGCAATTCACAGAAGAAACAGGAATCCAAGTCCAGTATGAGACCTTTGATTCCAACGAAGCCATGTATACCAAGATTAAGCAGGGTGGAACGACTTATGATATTGCCATCCCAAGTGAGTACATGATTAACAAGATGAAGGACGAAGACCTCTTGGTGCCACTTGATTATTCAAAACTTGAAGGAATCGAAAATATCGGACCAGAGTTTCTCAACCAATCCTTTGATCCAGGTAATAAATTCTCTATTCCTTACTTCTGGGGAACACTGGGAATTGTCTACAATGAAACTATGGTCGATGAAGTGCCTGAGCATTGGGATGACCTCTGGAAGCCAGAGTATAAGAACTCTATCATGCTCTTTGATGGGGCGCGTGAGGTGCTGGGACTAGGACTCAATTCCCTTGGCTATAGCCTCAACTCCAAGGATACCCAGCAGTTGGAAGAGACAGTGGATAAGCTTTACAAGCTCACTCCAAATATAAAGGCTATTGTGGCGGACGAAATGAAGGGCTACATGATTCAGAATAACGCTGCTATCGGCGTGACCTTCTCTGGGGAAGCTAGCCAAATGCTAGAAAAAAATGAAAATCTACGTTATGTGGTACCGACTGAGGCCAGCAACCTTTGGTTTGACAATATGGTCATTCCCAAAACAGTTAAAAACCAAGACGCAGCCTATGCCTTTATCAACTTTATGTTGAAACCTGAAAATGCTCTTAAAAATGCAGAGTATGTCGGTTATTCAACACCAAACCTACCAGCCAAGGAACTACTCCCAGAGGAGAAAAAAGAAGACAAGGCCTTCTATCCTGATGCTGAAACCATGAAACACCTAGAAGTTTATGAAAAATTTGACCATAAATGGACAGGAAAATATAGCGACCTCTTCCTACAGTTTAAAATGTATCGGAAGTAGGAGTAGAATGTACGAAAACGAATCAGTTAAGCTGGTTCGTTTTTTTGATGACAGCTATTAATTAAAGTAACCTGATAAAAGTTTGACCATAACTATACATTTTTGTATAATATGTGAGAAATGTAAAATTTAGCAAATATTATGGGGAATAAAGTTTTGTTATGGATTTAAAGTTAAATGATATTTTGAATATAAGTGAACAAAATCAATGGAAATTCAAGGTGAAGTTTAATAATTGGACTGGAGAAAACCCAATTCAGACCTATTTAAGAGATGAGGAAATAATAAACAACTACAATCTATTTTGGAGAACAAATAAGCGATATTTTAATGTTGGAGATATCGTTATAAATTTTATTAAGATAGATAATAATAAATGGTTATTGACTACAATAAAAGAAGTTACCAAGGAACTTTTTGTAACTGGGGGTCAGAACTATGAAGGAATTGAATTGAATGAGTATTCTGCACTTTTTGGGCGTTTAATTATTAGGTATAGAAAAAAATCTAGAGGTTCAGTTCTAAAATATTCAACTTGTAATGAAGAATTGATTATAGAGCAATTGTTATCAGATTCATTTGGTGGGGAAGAATTTCCGGGTTATGATAATATTTCTTTATCTTATAGAGACTTAGAATTGATTTTACGTTTGAGAAAAAAAGATTGGATAACTGCTTTACAAAATCAAAAGGCTGTTTATCTTATTACTGATAAGCAGAATGGTAAATTATATGTCGGATCAGCAACTTCAAATTATGGTATGCTTTTACAACGTTGGCAATCCTATGTGGATAATGGACATGGTGGCAACAAAGAACTTAAGATTTTAGTTGAAAAACAAGGGTTTAATTATGTTAAAGATAATTTTCAATACTCTGTATTAGAAAACTATAATGGAAAAATAGATGATAAATTTGTTTTAAAACGTGAATCCTGGTGGAAAGAAGTTTTAAAATCTAAAGAACATGGATATAATTCAAATTAGAAGGAGGTATAAATAGTTTGAATAATTGGGAAAGAGATCTTCGAGATGCAGAACGAAATCAAGAATTAAGAAGACAAAATAATTTGTTAGAACAACAAAGATGGGAGCAGCAAGAATCTAACCAAAAACAACACGCAGCATTACAAGAACAAAATCGTCTTGCTTGGAAGCAGAATGAGGCATTAGAGGAGAGAAATGAACTAGAACGTCAGCGACAATGGGATGAGAAATTTAGACATGAAAGAGAGTTAGAACTACGTAAAGAGCAACAATATAAAGATAATATATTTGATTAAAAAAAACTATGGGCCAAAGCTGAAACTGAAGATGAGAGAGGGAGAATTCAGATACTCTTAGCAGAAGCAGAAACTGAGTATAATCAATATATGCTTGAGAAAGAGAGAGAAAAAGAACAGGAAGAATTAGCAAGGTATCATCGAGAGAAAATCAATAGAATAAAGTGGTTTTTCGGAATAGCTACAAGCTTACTTTTATTAGTGATAATTGGAACTTTTTTCATAGGTATGAGTAAGTCCAAATCATCTCATAACAGTACTAAGCAATCAACTCAATCAACTCAATCAACTCAATCATCTAATTCAGTAAGCTCCACAAGTTCTACAAAGCAAGCTTCTCTTGGTGGAAATAAAGCTAAAGATAAACAAACTTCATCTACAAGTTCTGCCTCTTCTAGACCACAGGCTACAAAAGTATATATTGGAAACTACATTGGTCAAAAATACTCGGATGTTATAGCTGAATTGAAGAGTAAAAATATTCCTGAGAATCATATAAAAGTTGAGGAGGAAGAAAGTGATGAATATTCTCCCGGTACAATTTTACGTCAGAGTTTGTCAGAGGGAACTTTATATGATTTGAATGATTCATCAGGTATTATTTTGACTGTTGCAAAAAAACGAACTAGTGCTACAATGCCAAGTTATATTGGTTCTAGTTTAGAGTTTACCAAAAATAATTTAATCAATATTGTTGGTATAAAAGAAGCTAATATTGAAATAGTGGAAGTAGCCAGTGCTCCTGAGGGTACTGCTGAAGGAACAGTGGTTGATCAAAGACCTAAGGCAGGGGAAGAGGTTCGTTTGGAAAATACAAGAATTAAAATTTCAATTTATAAGCCCAAAAATTCTCAAACATCACGAAGTAGATCTAGATAAATTAAGAGGTTAATGCAGAAAGTTAACTTATGGCTAACACATGCTATTTGGTTAGAATCATTTCCAGTTGACGCAGACTTAAAAAAACGTTATAATAAGAGAGTTGAGAATTGATTTTCACTTGTCTTAGTCCAGAGAAATGGCGGTGCTGCGAGCCATCTAAGCTAGGAAGTCATGCTACTCAATCATACAATTGCATAAGAACAAGAGAATGACAAGTTCATTGAATGAAGGTGGTACCGCGGTTTTTCGCCCTTCGTGATATGAGCTTGTCTTTTGATTTTTGGAGGTGTTGATGAAAACATTTCTTGTCAAACAAAAGTTTCGTCTTGGAGGCGAACGCTTCGCTATCAAGGATGACAGGGGAGAAATAGCCTATCAGGTGGAGGGATCATTTTTTAAAATTCCCAAAACTTTTATCATCTATGATGCTAATGGTGAACAGGTTAGTCAGATCAGTAAAGAAATCTTAACCTTACTACCTCGTTTTGAGATTCAGCTTCAGGATGGCTCGAGTTTTGTCATTCGTAAGAAGTTGACCTTCTGGCGAGATAAGTATGAGTTTGATAATCTAGGTCTTCGTATCGAGGGCAATATATGGGATTTGAATTTCAAATTGCTAGATGATCGCGATCAGCTGATTGCAGAAATTAAGAAGGAACTCTTCCATCTGACCTCTACCTATACCGTAACGGTTCTTGAGGACGATTATGCAGATCTAGTCATTTCCCTCTGTGTTGCGATTGACTATGTGGAAATGCTGGAAAGCCAATCACATTAAACAAGTAAATAAGGAGACAATATGAAACAACTATCTAGTGCACAAGTACGCCAAATGTGGCTTGATTTCTGGGCGACCAAAGGTCACTCAGTAGAACCATCAGTGAGCTTGGTTCCTGTAAATGACCCTACACTTTTGTGGATCAACTCTGGGGTAGCAACCCTTAAGAAATACTTTGACGGGACCATTATCCCTGAAAATCCACGTATTACCAATGCCCAAAAGGCTATCCGTACCAACGACATCGAAAACGTAGGGAAGACTGCACGTCACCATACCATGTTTGAAATGTTGGGGAACTTCTCTATCGGGGATTACTTCCGTGACGAAGCCATCACTTGGGCTTACGAGCTTTTGACAAGCCCTGGGTGGTTTGATTTCCCTGCTGAAAAACTTTACATGACTTACTATCCAGATGATAAAGATTCTTACAACCGCTGGATTGAAGTGGGAGTGGATCCAAGTCACTTGATTCCAATCGAGGACAACTTCTGGGAAATCGGTGCGGGACCTTCTGGACCAGATACAGAGATTTTCTTTGACCGTGGAGAGGCTTTTGACCCAGAAAATATCGGTCTTCGCCTGCTTGCAGAAGATATTGAAAACGACCGTTATATTGAAATCTGGAACATCGTTTTGTCACAATTTAACGCAGACCCTGCTGTTCCTCGTAGCGAATACAAGGAACTGCCACACAAGAACATTGATACGGGCGCTGGTTTGGAGCGTTTGGTGGCGGTTATCCAAGGGGCTAAGACCAACTTTGAAACGGACCTCTTCATGCCGATCATCCGTGAAGTGGAGAAATTGTCTGGTAAGGTCTATGACCAAGATGGCGACAACATGAGCTTTAAAGTTATCGCAGACCACATCCGTTCACTCTCATTTGCCATCGGTGATGGTGCCCTTCCAGGAAATGAAGGTCGTGGTTATGTCCTTCGTCGTCTGCTCCGTCGTGCGTCTATGCATGGTCAAAAATTGGGAATCAACGAGCCTTTCCTTTACAAACTCGTTCCAACCGTTGGAAAAATCATGGAAAGCTACTACCCAGAAGTGCTTGAAAAACGTGACTTTATCGAAAAAATCGTTAAGAGCGAAGAAGAATCATTTGCTCGTACCCTTCACTCAGGTCAACACTTTGCCCAAGGCATTGTAGCTGACTTGAAAGAAAAAGGTCAATCTGTCATTGCTGGTTCAGATGTATTCAAACTCTATGACACTTATGGATTCCCAGTTGAATTGACTGAAGAAATCGCTGAAGAAGCTGGTATGACTGTGGACCGTGAAGGCTTTGAAGCAGCCATGAAAGAACAGCAAGAACGCGCGCGTGCCTCAGCTGTCAAGGGTGGCTCAATGGGTATGCAAAATGAAACCCTTCAAAACATCACTGTAGAAAGTGTCTTCAACTACAATGCTAGCCAATTGTCTTCTAAATTGGTGGCTATCGTGGCTGACAATGCAGAAGTAGAAGCTGTGTCAGAAGGAACTGCCTCTCTTATCTTTGCGGAAACGCCATTCTATGCTGAAATGGGTGGACAAGTAGCTGACCACGGACAAATCTTGGATGAGTCAGGTAAGGTCGTAGCTACTGTGACAAATGTTCAAAAAGCTCCAAACGGACAAGCTCTTCATACAGTTGAAGTCCTTGCACCGCTTGCCTTGAACCAAGAATATACCTTGGCAATCGATAGCAATCGTCGTCACCGTGTCATGAAAAACCACACTGCGACTCACTTGCTTCACGCTGCCCTTCACAATATCCTTGGAAGCCACGCGACACAAGCAGGATCTCTTAACGAAGTTGAATTCCTTCGCTTTGACTTCACCCACTTCCAAGCAGTAACTGCAGAAGAATTGCGTGCGATTGAACAGCAAGTCAACGAGAAAATCTGGGAAGCTCTTGAAGTGAAGACAGTTGAAACGGATATTGACACTGCTAAGGAAATGGGAGCTATGGCCCTCTTTGGTGAGAAATACGGCAAGGAAGTCCGTGTCGTGACTATCGGCGACTACTCTATTGAGCTTTGTGGTGGTACCCACGTTGGCAACACTTCTGAAATTGGCCTCTTCAAGATTGTCAAAGAAGAAGGTATCGGATCAGGAACTCGCCGTATTTTAGCAGTGACTGGTAAGGAAGCCTTTGAAGCCTATCGTGAACAAGAAGACGCACTTAAAGCTGTCGCAGCAACCCTGAAAGCACCTCAACTTAAAGAAGTACCTCACAAGGTAGAAGGACTTCAAGAACAACTTCGTCAGCTTCAAAAAGAAAATGCTGAGTTGAAAGAAAAAGCCGCAGCTGCAGCCGCAGGTGACATCTTCAAGGATGTTAAGGAAGTCAACGGTCACCGTTACATTGCTAGTCAAGTGTCTGTATCAGATGCCGGTGCCCTTCGTACCTTTGCAGATAATTGGAAACAAAAAGACTACTCTGACTTGCTTGTCCTAGTTGCTGCTATCGGTGACAAAGTCAATGTTCTTGTAGCAAGTAAAACAAAAGACCTTCATGCAGGAAACCTTGTCAAAGAATTGGCACCAATCGTCGATGGACGTGGTGGTGGTAAACCAGACATGGCCATGGCAGGAGGAAGCAACCAAGCTAAAATCCAAGAATTGTTGGATGCAGTAGCAGGTAAATTGTAATCAAGTAATACTCTTCGAAAATCTCTTCAAACAACGTCAGCTTCACCTTCGATTTTATATGTGACTGACTTCGTCAGTCTTATCTACAGCCTCAAAGCAGTGCTTTGAGCAACCTACGGCTAGCTTCCTAGTTTGCTCTTTGATTTTCATTGAGTTTAAAGATCTATCCATTTGGGTAGGTCTTTTTGTGAATGCAAAAAAGCCAAATCCCCTTGGACCTGGCTTGATAATCATTGGCAATTAGATTGCATTGGCTGCCCAGACACTTACGGATCTAGCTGAGACTGGGAATTGTCCATAACCTTCCTCATCAATTGTAACTTGACCTTGGTGATTTCCAAGTAAATCTACAAAGGTTTGGTTAGCCCATTCTTGGCCGACAAACATTGACTTACTGTTTTCTTGGTCATTTGAGATAAGAACTGTGATTGGGGCTTGATTTTCAGCGCCTGAACGTACCCAACCGATACAGTTAGCATCATCAAAGTAGTCTGTTTGCTCTCCATAGGCCAAATCTTTTCGGATGGTTAGGAGGCGGTCAAGGACTTCTTTGAAATCTTCTTGAGCATATCGCCCTGAAATCCCATAGTAGTCTCCGTAAAAGACACATGGAAGGCCATTTTGGCGTAACAGAATGAGGGCATAGGCTACTGGTTTGAACCATTCTTCAACGGTAGACTCAAGAGCCTGACCTCGTTGGGTATCGTGGTTGTCGACAAAAGTCACCGCCTTGTCAGGCTTGAGTTCAACCAGGCTATCTGTGAAAATGCCACGAAGGTCATAGCTGGAACCTGCTCGGCTAGCATCAAAGAGATTCTGGTGGAGACGAACATCGACAAGGTCAAAGCGTTCTTCCGTTTTTTCGAGATAGTCCAGATTGGCTTCCTTGTCTGGGTTCCAAAATTCACCAAAAACATAGAAATCCTCACCGTATTTTTCCTTCATATCGCGGATGAAATTGCGCATAAAGAAAGAATCGATATGTTTGACAGCATCCAAGCGGAAACCAGCTACACCAGTCGTTTCCATGAACCAGTCAGCCCAGTCATAGATATTTTGGATAACTTCAGGATGTTTAAAGTCTAGGTCGGCATACATGAGGTAGTCGTAGTTACCGTTTTCATTATCGACCAATTCCTCGTTGGCCCAGCCCTTGTTGTCCCCTTGGATGAGGTAAATCCCGGATTTACGGCGTTTGGCATCATAGTCTGTACCTGTGAAGTGGTACCAGTGCCAGTGGAAGTCATTGTAGGTATCTTGGCGACCATCAAAGGTAAAGCTAGTCCAGCCATTGATGGTGAAAGGTTCCCCAAGTTCAACTGTACGGTCAACCGGATCCACTTCGATAACTTGAAAGGCTTCCATATGATCGGCCGCAGCCTTGTGGTTGAGTACCACATCGGCCATAGGCTGGATTCCCTGTGCTTTTAGGGCTTGAATGGCTTGAAGATAGTCTTCTTTAAAACCATACTTGGTGCGGACAGTTCCTTTTTGGTTAAACTCTCCTAGGTCAAATAGGTCATAGACCCCATAGCCGACATCTTTTTCATTGGTCGCCTTAAAAGCTGGTGGCATCCAGACATGACTGATGCCGAGATTAGCTAGGTGTGGAGCATCTTCAGCCAGACGCGTCCAGTGCTGACCGTCGTGGGGCAGATACCATTCAAAGTATTGCATGAGTGTTTGATTTTGCATGATGTTTCCTCTTACTTGTCAATCTTGTTCTTTATTCTATCATAAAGTATCTCTTAGGGCAAACGTTTGCGTAAGATAGAAGGAAACTATTTTAACTACTTAAAATAAAGTATTGATTTTTTTGTATCAAAGTGCTAGTATAATAGTATGTAATATAGATAAAGATAGGAGTCATCCCATGATTGAATTTCAAAATGTTAGTAAGTTGTATGGTGATAAAGAGGCTTTGAGCAATCTCAATTTGCAGATTGAAAATGGGGAGATTATGGGCTTGATTGGTCATAATGGTGCTGGAAAATCGACCACTATAAAATCCCTAGTCAGTATCATTTCACCCAGCAGTGGTCGTATTTTGGTAGACGGTCAGGAGTTATCGGAAAATCGCTTGGCTATTAAACGAAAGATTGGCTACGTAGCAGACTCGCCTGACTTGTTTTTACGCTTAACGGCCAATGAATTTTGGGAATTGATCGCCTCATCCTATGATCTGACTAGCTCTGACTTGGAGGCTAGTCTAGCTAGGCTATTGAGTGTTTTTGATTTTGCTGAAAATCGTTATCAGGTTATTGAAACCCTTTCTCACGGAATGCGTCAGAAAGTCTTTGTCATTGGGGCACTCTTGTCTGATCCTGATATTTGGGTCTTGGACGAACCCTTGACTGGTTTGGATCCCCAGGCTGCCTTTGATTTGAAGCAGATGATGAAGGAGCATGCGCAAAAAGGCAAGACGGTCTTGTTTTCAACCCATGTCCTAGAGGTGGCAGAGCAAGTCTGTGATCGGATTGCCATTTTGAAAAAGGGGCATTTGATTTATTGTGGTAGTGTAGAGGACTTGAGAAAAGACCACCCAGACCAGTCTTTGGAAAGTATCTACCTTAGCCTTGCTGGTAGAAAAGAGGAGGTTTCAGATGCGTCTCAAGGTCATTAAAAAATTAGTTGATATCAATATCCTCTATTCATCTCAAGAAGCGAATCTGGCTAACCTACGAAAGAAGCAGGCTAAGAATCCTGGGAAAAAAGTAAATGTTTCCGCTAGAATCCTAAGTTCTTACATTTTTTCTAGTCTCTTGATGCTTTTCATGTTTATAAATATAGCCTTTCGTTTTCCTTTTGAGGAAATGCCAAGTTTTTTTAGTAGCATGGTTGCTATTTTACTGGTGCTTGCCTTTTCAACTTCTTTCACTGCATTTTACAATGTCTTTTATGAGAGTAAGGACTTGGCATCGTATAGGCCCTATGCCTTTAAAGAATCAGAGATTATAATTGCTAAAGGACTGTCTGTTCTCTTGCCAGCTCTAGCTGGAATTGTGCCAATCCTAGCTTATTTTCTAGTCCTCTATATTAGGCTAGCTCCTTCTCTTTGGCTGGGCTTGCCTTTGATGCTGCTGTCCTTGGCCTTATTATTTGTCTCTGTTACTTTAGTGATGGTAGTGGCAGTACATTTCTTGGCTCAGACTACGGTCTTCAGAAAGTATCAGTCTATTTTTGCGAATGTGATGATTGGGATAGGAGTTCTCATACCTTTAATATTTGTCCTCTTTCTACAGTCGACTTTTGGAAGTATTGTTGACAAAGTTAGAGACATTCCATTTCTCCTTTATCCTCTTCATATCTTTTACAAAATAGCAGTGGCTCCTTTTTCGACAGAAGCCATCTTGGGTCTACTCGCTTGGATAGGACTAACTCTCTTCCTACTTTACCTGACCAAAAAGAAGGTTCTTCCTCATTTTTATGACGTGATTCTGCTTAACAGTGAGGAGAAGGTCAAGAAAGAACGTCGCAATAAGGAGAGAATTTCAACTACTAATAAAAAGGGCTTTTTCCGTATGGTTTTACGCTACCACCTCACCCTCTTGGGACAGGGAACTGGCGTGATTACAGTGCTTTTTACAAGTGCTTTTCTTCCTTATCTCATGATGATCGGTCTGATTTCCAAAATTCGAGATTCTCAGATAGTTCCAGATATTCATCCTCCATACTGGTTACCCTTGTTTTTTATAGCTCTCTTTATAGCAGTTGTCAATAACAATATCACCAGCCTGCATTCAATTGCCTTGTCCTTGGAGAGGGAAAATGTTGATTTTCTTAAGAGTTTACCCTTTGACTTTGCTCGTTATGTGAAAGTGAAATTTTGGATTATATTTGCTGTCCAGTCTTTTTTACCAGTTCTGACTTTACTTGGCCTTTCTCTATATCTAGGCTTGCCCATCCTTTCGATGATTTATCTTCTTGTAGTCTGGATCCTTGCCAGTGTCATCCTTTCTTGCCACCATTACCTTAAGGACGTGAAAAATTTGTCAACAAATTGGAGTAACATTACGGACCTGGTGAACCGTTCAAATCGTATAGTCGCAATTGTTTTGATTTTTATTTATAGTGCAATCTTAATGGCCTTTGTAATAGGGAGCTTATTCTTGGTTCGGTCTCTCGCCCCTGTCCTTGCCATCAGCTTGGGAGTAGGAGTTCTTATCCTCTTGCTTGCTCTTGCTATATTTAGCTATCATTACTACCTGTCACGCATATTGACAGAAATAGAAAAAGATGAGATAGTTGGTCGTTTGCTTGATACATTTTATAAAAAGAAATGAAGCTGAGCAAAAAAACACTTCTAACTATCAAAAAACGAGTATTTCCGTAGATGGAGATACTCGTTTTTCTAGGTCGTTTTTGTTACTATAACAACAAAACGACTAGAAATTTATAACAATATATAAATTCTATAGCATCAATTGCTTAAATTTTGGACTAGATTTTATCTATGATGTTTTGAAGATTAATGGAGCTTGAGATGTTTGCTATTTATGGATAGCATACAAAATCATTGTTACTGGCAAGCTCTCTCATGCTTTTGGGTTTGCCTTTCATCTAGTTATTCTTATAAAAATCCGTTTTATACTCAATGAAAAACAAAGAGCAAACTAGGAAGCTAGCCTCAGGTTGCTCAAAGCACCGCTTTGGGGTTGCAGATAAAGCTGACGTGGTTTGAAGAGTATTAGACTAATTTCCACTTTGGTAAGTCAAGTGGAAGTCACTTTGAGAAATTAGCCTGAAATAATTCCTATTTGTAAAACTCTGATAAGTCTTGGCTGATTTTCCAGAAATGTGGTATAATTTTTCTTATGGAAAAGATTATCATTACAGCAACTGCTGAAAGTATTGAACAAGTTAAACAACTGCTCGAAGCTGGCGTAGACCGTATCTATGTCGGTGAGAAAGATTTTGGCCTTCGTCTGCCAACAACCTTTAGTCATGACCAATTGCGTGAAATCGCTAATCTGGTTCATGATGCTGATAAGGAATTGATTGTTGCAGTCAATGCTCTCATGCACCAAGACATGATGGATCGTATCAAGCCCTTCCTCGATTTCTTGGAAGAAATTAAGACAGACTACATTACGATTGGGGATGCAGGTGTCTTTTACGTAGTCAACCGCGATGGTTATTCATTTAAGACCATCTACGATGCATCAACCATGGTAACTAGTAGTCGTCAGATAAACTTCTGGGGACAAAAGGCTGGCGCATCTGAGGCTGTTTTGGCGCGTGAAATTCCATCGGCTGAACTTTTCAAAATGCCAGAAATTTTGGAAATTCCTGCTGAAGTGTTGGTTTACGGTGCCAGTGTCATCCATCATTCTAAACGTCCGCTCTTGCAAAACTACTATAACTTTACGCATATCGATGATGAAAAGACTCGCAAGCGTGACCTCTTCTTGGCTGAGCCAAGTGACCCAGAGAGCCACTATTCCATTTTTGAAGACAATCATGGTACCCACATCTTTGCCAACAATGACCTCAATTTGATGACCAAATTGACAGAATTGGTGGAGCATGGTTTTACTCACTGGAAATTAGAAGGTCTCTATACACCTGGTCAGAACTTTGTTGAGATTGCAAAACTCTTTATACAAGCGCGTAGCTTGATTCAAGAGGGCAACTTTAGCCATGACCAAGCCTTCTTGCTAGATGAAGAAGTTCGCAAGTTACACCCTAAAAACCGTTTCCTTGATACAGGATTTTATGATTACGATCCTGACATGGTTAAATAAAGTAAATGATTCGTTGAGAGAAGGAAGATGCAAATATTTCTTCTCTCAATTTTTCTTATTCTCCAATATTTTCAAAAAAAATAAGTAGTCTAGGATGCTCTGTTTGCTGGGATTTTTAACACAAGTAACCTTCTTGAGTTTGAAAATTATCCTATGTTTGCAGGTGCCAAATAGCCCTTTTTTTGGTATAATTTTTTATAATGAAAACGATTGGTAATCGCTATGTTGTGGTTGATTTAGAGGCAACTAGCACAGGTAGTAAGGCTAAAATTATCCAAGTGGGAATTGTCGTGATTGAGGACGGAAAAATCGTCGATCACTATACGACGGATGTCAATCCCCATGAACCCTTGGATGCTCATATTAAAGAATTGACAGGGCTAACTGACCAACGTCTGGCGCAAGCACCTGATTTTTCGCAAGTTGCCAGAAAAATCTTTGACTTGGTGGAGGATGGGATTTTTGTAGCCCATAATGTTCAGTTTGATGCCAATCTTTTGGCGGAAAATTTATTTTTTGAAGGCTATGAACTAAAAAATCCTCGTGTTGACACGGTCGAATTGGCTCAGGTCTTTTTCCCTGAACTGGAAAAATATAGTTTGCCGATATTGTGTCGAGAATTAGGAATTCCTCTTAAACACGCTCACACAGCCCTTTCAGATGCCCAAGCCACTGCGGAATTACTCTTGTTTTTACGGGAAAAGATGGCCCAGCTTCCTAAAGGTCTCTTGGAACGCTTGCTGGAAATGGCTGACGCCCTCTTATATGAGTCCTACTTGGTTATTGAGGAAATTTATCGCAACCAATCTATCCTGACTTCTTCAGATTTGGTCCAAGTTCAAGGACTATATTTCAAGAAACTTGCAGCTCCCAATGAGCCACGAAAACTATCTCAAGATTTTTCTAAAAATATTTCTCTGTTGAACCTTGAAGTGAGGGAGGAACAAGAAAGTTTTGCTAAAGAGGTTGGCTTGCTATTGAAAGATGAGTCTGTATCTCTGATTCAAGCACCGACAGGGATTGGGAAAACTTATGGCTATCTCTTACCCGCTTTATCCCAAGTGGAAAATCGTCAGATTGTTCTTAGTGTTCCGACAAAGATTCTTCAAAATCAAATCATGGAAGAAGAAGGTAAACGTCTCAAGGAAGTGTTCCATATAGATATTCATAGTTTAAAGGGACCACACAATTATCTGAAGTTGGATGCCTTTTATCGTTCCTTGCAGGAAAATGATGAAAATCGCTTATTTAGACGCTTTAAAATGCAACTCTTGGTCTGGCTGACTGAGACAGAGACAGGAGATTTGGATGAAATCGGGCAACTCTACCGTTACCAACATTTTCTAACAGATCTTCGTCATGACGGGAATTTATCATCTCAGAGCTTATTTGTGACGGAAGATTTTTGGAAACGTAGTCAAGAAAGGGCAGAGACTTGCAAGCTTTTAGTGACCAATCATGCCTATCTTGTAACTAGACTTGAAGATAATCCTGAATTTATCAGCGACCGTTTACTGATTATTGATGAAGTCCAAAAAGTTTTGTTGGCTTTAGAAAATCTACTTCAAGAGACCTACGATATCCAGTCTATTGTCGATTTGCTTGATAAGACTTTACTGGAGGAGCAAAATAAGATCCAACAACGAATACTAGAAAGTATTCGCTTTGAGTGCCTCTACTTGATCGAACAATTTCAGTCTGGAAAATCTAGGAAAAATATCTTAGATTCTCTTGCAAATCTACATCAGTATTTTTCAGAATTAGAAGTAGAAGGCTTTGAGGAGCTGGTTCGCTATTTTACAGCTGAAGGTGATTACTGGCTCGAAACAACTGAAACGAGTCAAAAGAAAATTCAGATTTCTTCTACGAAATCAGGTCGTATTCTTCTGTCCTCTTTAGTTCCTGAGAGTTGCCAAGTCTTGGGAGTATCGGCTACTCTTGAGATTAGTCAGAGAGTTTCTTTGGCCGACCTTTTAGGCTATCCTGAAGCCAAATTTGTCAAGATTGAAGCTCGTAGAAAACAGGACCAAGAAGTGGTCTTGGTCAAAGATTTTCCTCTAGTAACAGAAACTTCCTTAGAAGTCTATGCCAAGGAGGTAGCTGATTTGCTGATGGGAGTTCAAGCTTTCCAACAACCGATTTTGGCTCTCTTTACTGCCAAAGACATGCTTCTAGCAGTATCGGATTTACTTCCAGTTAGCCATCTGTCCCAGTATAAAAATGGCGATGTTCATCAACTGAAGAAACGCTTTGAAAAAGGAGAACAACAAATATTGCTTGGTGCAGCAAGTTTCTGGGAGGGAGTTGATTTTTCAAGTCATCCTTTTGTGATTCAAGTTGTACCAAGACTTCCTTTCCAAAATCCTCAAGAGCCCTTGACGAAAAAGATCAATAAGGAACTAATTCAAGAAGGGAAAAATGCCTTTTATGATTATCAATTGCCAATGGCCATTATTCGTTTAAAACAGGCTTTGGGAAGAAGTATGAGACGTGAACACCAACGTTCCTTAACTCTTATTTTGGATAGGAGAATTGTCGGAAAACGATATGGTAAGCAAATAGTGACTTCTCTAGCAAAAGAAGCGACTGTTAAAACCGTCTCTCGATCCGAAGTTGATGAAGCTGTTGATAATTTTTTAAATGAACTTTGATAAATAGTATTGTATGAAAGTATAAGGTTAGTGTATATGAAACGTTCTCTCGACTCTAGAGTCGATTATAGTTTGCTCTTGCCAGTATTTTTTCTACTGGTCATCGGTGTGGTGGCTATCTATATAGCCGTTAGTCATGATTATCCAAATAATATTCTGCCCATTTTAGGGCAGCAGGTCGCCTGGATCACCTTGGGGCTTGTGATTGGTTTTATCGTCATGCTCTTTAATACAGAATTTCTTTGGAAAGTGACTCCCTTTCTGTATATTTTAGGCTTGGGACTTATGGTCTTGCCGATTGTCTTTTATAATCCAAGCTTAGTTGCATCAACGGGTGCCAAAAACTGGGTATCGGTAAATGGTATCACCTTGTTCCAGCCGTCAGAATTTATGAAGATATCCTATATCCTCATGTTGGCTCGTGTCATTGTCCAATTTACCAAAAAACATAAGGAATGGAGACGCACGGTTCCGCTGGACTTTTTGTTAATTTTTTGGATGATTCTCTTTACTATTCCAGTCCTAGTTCTTTTAGCACTTCAAAGTGACTTAGGGACGGCTTTGGTTTTTGTAGCCATTTTCTCAGGAATCGTTTTATTATCAGGGGTTTCTTGGAAAATTATTATCCCAGTATTTGTGACTGCTGTAACAGGAGTTGCTGGTTTCTTAGCCATCTTTATTAGCAAGGACGGACGAGCTTTTCTTCACCAGATTGGAATGCCGACCTACCAAATCAATCGGATCTTGGCTTGGCTCAATCCCTTTGAGTTTGCCCAAACAACGACTTACCAGCAGGCTCAAGGGCAGATTGCCATTGGGAGTGGTGGCTTATTTGGTCAGGGATTTAATGCTTCGAATCTGCTTATCCCAGTTCGAGAGTCAGACATGATTTTTACGGTTATTGCAGAAGATTTTGGCTTTATTGGCTCTGTCCTTGTTATCGCCCTTTATCTCATGTTGATTTATCGTATGTTGAAGATTACTCTCAAATCAAATAACCAGTTCTACACCTATATTTCCACAGGTTTGATTATGATGTTGCTCTTCCACATCTTTGAAAATATCGGTGCTGTGACGGGCTTGCTTCCTTTGACCGGGATTCCACTGCCTTTTATTTCGCAAGGGGGATCGGCTATTATCAGTAACTTGATCGGTGTTGGCTTGCTTTTATCGATGAGTTACCAGACAAATCTAGCTGAAGAAAAGAGTGGAAAAGTCCCATTCAAACGGAAAAAGGTTGTATTAAAACAAATTAAATAAGGAGAAAATCATGGTAACAGTAGCAGTTATGTTGGCTCAGGGCTTTGAAGAAATTGAAGCTTTGACAGTTGTGGATGTCTTGCGTCGGGCAAATATTACTTGTGATATGGTTGGTTTTGAAAAGCAAGTAACGGGTTCGCATGAAATCCAAGTAAGAGCAGATCGTGTCTTTGATGGAGATTTATCAGACTATGATATGATTGTCCTTCCTGGCGGAATGCCTGGTTCTGCACATTTGCGTGATAATCAGGCTTTGATTCAAGAATTGCAAAATTTCGAACAAGAAGGGAAGAAACTGGCGGCCATTTGTGCGGCACCAATTGCCCTCAATCAAGCTGGAGTATTGAAAAACAAGCAGTACACTTGTTATGACGGCGTTCAAGAGCAAATTCTTGATGGTCACTACGTCAAGGAAACAGTAGTGGTAGATGGTCAGTTGACAACCAGTCGAGGCCCTTCGACAGCTCTTGCCTTTGCCTACGAGTTGGTGGAGCAACTAGGAGGAGACGCAGAGACTTTACGAACAGGAATGCTCTATCGAGATGTCTTTGGTAAAAATCAGTAAAACGGGAGTTATTCTCTCGTTTTTTATGTGGAAAAATCAGGGAAATCATCGCTTTTTTCATAAAAAAATGCTATAATGAAGGGTATGAAATATCACGATTATATCTGGGATTTAGGTGGAACTTTACTGGATAATTATGAAACTTCAACAGCTGCATTTGTTGAAACATTGGCACTGTATGGCATCACACAAGACCATGACAGTGTTTATCAGGCTTTAAAGGTTTCTACTGATTTTGCGATTGAGACATTCGCTCCCAACTTAGAGCATTTTTTAGAAAAATACAAGGAAAATGAAGCCAGAGAGCTAGAACACCCGATTTTATTTGAAGGAGTTTCTGACTTATTGGAAGATATTTCAAAACAAGATGGGCGTCATTTTTTGGTCTCTCATCGAAATAATCAGGTCTTAGAAATTTTAGAAAAAACTTCTATAGCAACCTATTTTACAGAAGTGGTGACTTCTAGCTCAGGCTTTAAGAGAAAACCAAGTCCAGAGTCCATGATTTATTTAAGAGAAAAATATCAAATTAGTTCAGGTCTTGTCATTGGTGATCGACCGATTGATATCGAAGCAGGTCAATCTGCAGGACTAGCTACCCACTTGTTTACCAGTATCGTGAATTTAAGACAAGTATTAGACATATAAGAAAAAGGAATAAGATGACAGAAGAAATCAAAAATCTGCAGGCACAGGATTATGATGCCAGTCAAATTCAAGTTTTA
Organism: Streptococcus sp. 3705; assembly: GCF_013277145.1. Lineage (GTDB taxonomy): Bacteria > Bacillota > Bacilli > Lactobacillales > Streptococcaceae > Streptococcus. The sequence continues at coordinate 67,143 of NZ_VMMJ01000017.1, forward strand.
GAGGGCTTAGAGGCTGTTCGGATGCGTCCAGGGATGTATATCGGGTCAACTTCAAAAGAAGGTCTTCACCATCTAGTCTGGGAAATTGTTGATAACTCAATTGATGAGGCCCTGGCAGGATTTGCCAGCCATATTCAAGTTTTTATTGAGCCAGATGATTCGATTACTGTTGTCGATGATGGGCGTGGTATCCCAGTCGATATTCAGGAAAAAACAGGCCGTCCTGCTGTTGAGACCGTCTTTACAGTCCTTCACGCTGGAGGAAAGTTCGGCGGTGGCGGATACAAGGTTTCAGGTGGTCTTCACGGAGTAGGGTCATCAGTCGTTAATGCTCTTTCCACTCAATTAGACGTCCATGTCCACAAAAACGGTAAGATTCATTACCAAGAATACCGTCGTGGTCATGTTGTCGCAGACCTTGAGGTGGTTGGGAATACAGATAGAACTGGAACAACGGTTCACTTCACACCAGATCCAGAAATCTTTACTGAAACAACAACCTTTGATTTTGATAAATTAAATAAACGGATTCAAGAGTTGGCCTTTCTAAATCGCGGTCTTCAAATCTCCATCACAGATAAGCGCCAAGGTTTGGAACAAACCAAGCATTACCATTATGAAGGTGGGATTGCTAGTTACGTTGAATATATCAATGAGAATAAGGATGTTATCTTTGATACACCAATTTACACAGATGGTGAGATGGATGATATCACAGTTGAGGTAGCCATGCAGTACACAACTGGTTACCATGAAAATGTCATGAGTTTCGCCAATAATATTCATACACATGAAGGTGGAACGCATGAACAAGGTTTCCGTACAGCTTTGACTCGTGTTATCAACGATTATGCTCGTAAGAATAAGTTACTGAAAGACAATGAAGACAACCTAACTGGGGAAGATGTCCGCGAAGGATTAACTGCAGTTATCTCAGTTAAACACCCAAATCCACAGTTTGAAGGACAAACTAAGACAAAACTGGGGAATAGCGAAGTGGTCAAGATTACCAATCGCCTCTTCAGTGAAGCCTTCTCCGATTTCCTCATGGAAAATCCACAGATTGCCAAACGTATCGTGGAAAAAGGGATTTTGGCTGCTAAGGCTCGTGTGGCTGCCAAGCGTGCGCGTGAAGTTACTCGTAAAAAATCTGGTTTGGAAATTTCCAACCTTCCAGGGAAACTAGCAGACTGTTCTTCTAATAACCCTGCTGAAACAGAACTCTTCATCGTCGAAGGAGACTCAGCTGGTGGATCAGCCAAATCTGGTCGTAACCGTGAGTTTCAGGCTATCCTTCCAATTCGCGGTAAGATTTTGAACGTTGAAAAAGCAAGTATGGATAAGATTCTTGCTAACGAAGAAATTCGTAGTCTTTTCACAGCCATGGGAACAGGATTTGGCGCAGAATTTGATGTTTCGAAAGCCCGTTACCAAAAACTCGTTTTGATGACCGATGCCGATGTCGATGGAGCCCACATTCGTACCCTTCTTTTGACCTTGATTTATCGTTATATGAAACCAATCCTAGAAGCTGGTTATGTTTATATTGCCCAACCACCAATCTATGGTGTCAAGGTTGGAAGCGAGATTAAAGAATATATTCAGCCAGGAGCAGATCAAGAAATTAAACTCCAAGAAGCCTTGGCTCGCCATAGTGAAGGACGTGCCAAACCAACCATTCAGCGTTATAAAGGTCTGGGTGAAATGGATGATCACCAATTATGGGAAACAACCATGGATCCCGAACATCGCTTGATGGCCAGAGTTTCTGTGGACGATGCTGCAGAAGCAGATAAAATCTTTGATATGTTGATGGGGGATCGAGTAGAACCTCGTCGTGAGTTTATCGAAGAAAATGCTGTCTATAGCACGTTGGATGTCTAAAAAATTGGGAGAAGTAGTTCCCTTGGTCTAAAAAATATGATATAATCATTACGATTGTTTCAAGTAAAAAAGGAGTTTGATATGTCTAATGGACAACTAATTTATTTAATGGTTGCAATTGCAGTCATTTTAGTTCTGGCTTATGTAGTGGCAATCTTTCTACGTAAGCGAAACGAGGGAAGATTAGAGGCGCTAGAAGAAAGAAAAGAAGAACTATACAATCTTCCAGTAAATGATGAAGTAGAAGCTGTAAAAAATATGCACTTGATTGGACAAAGTCAAGTGGCTTTCCGTGAATGGAATCAAAAATGGGTCGATTTATCTCTCAACTCTTTTGCCGATATTGAAAATAATCTCTTTGAAGCAGAAGGCTATAACCATTCATTTCGTTTTCTCAAGGCCAGTCATCAAATTGACCAAATTGAGAGTCAAATTACTTTGATTGAAGAAGATATTGCTGAAATTCGCAATGCTTTGGCAGACTTAGAGAAGCAAGAATCTAAAAATAGTGGTCGTGTTCTTCATACTTTGGATTTATTTGAGGAACTTCAGCATAGAGTTGCTGAAAATTCAGAACAGTATGGTCAAGCCTTGGATGAAATTGAAAAACAATTAGAAAATATCCAATCTGAATTTTCACAATTTGTAACCTTGAATTCATCGGGTGACCCAGTAGAAGCTGCTGTGATTTTGGATAATGCTGAAAATCATATCTTGGCTTTGACACATATTGTTGATCGTATACCAGCAATTGTAACAACATTATCTAAAGACCTACCAGATCAACTAGAAGATTTAGAAGATGGTTATCGTAAGCTCTTAGATGCTAATTATCATTTTGTTGAAACGGATATTGAAGCGCGTTTCCACTTGCTTTATGAAGCATTCAAGAAAAACCAAGAGAATATTCGTCAGTTGGAATTGGATAATGCCGAATATGAGAATGGACAGGCACAAGAGGAAATCAATGCCTTGTATGATATTTTTACTCGAGAAATTGCTGCTCAGAAAGTAGTGGAAAATCTACTTGCAACTCTTCCAACTTACCTTCAACATATGAAAGAGAATAATACTTTATTGGGAGAAGATATTGCACGTTTGAGCAAGACCTATTTACTTCCTGAGACAGCTGCAAGCCATGTTCGTCGTATTCAGACAGAATTAGAGAGTTTTGAGGCAGCTATTGTTGAGGTAACTTCAAATCAAGAAGAACCAACCCAAGCTTATTCAATTCTTGAAGAAAATCTTGAGGATTTACAAACTCAACTAAAAGATATTGAAGATGAGCAAATTTCAGTTAGTGAGCGCCTGACACAAATTGAGAAAGATGATATCAATGCACGTCAAAAGGCCAATGTTTATGTCAATCGTCTCCATACTATCAAGCGATACATGGAAAAACGCAATCTGCCAGGTATTCCACAAACTTTCTTGAAGTTATTCTTTACGGCAAGCAATAATACCGAGGATTTAATGGTTGAGTTAGAACAAAAAATGATTAACATTGAATCTGTTACCCGAGTTCTTGAAATTGCAACGAATGATATGGAAGCTTTAGAAACGGAAACTTATAATATTGTACAATATGCAACTTTGACAGAACAATTATTACAATATTCTAACCGCTATCGCTCATTTGATGAACGCATTCAAGAAGCATTTAACGAAGCTTTAGATATTTTTGAAAAAGAATTTGATTATCACGCTTCATTTGACAAGATTTCTCAAGCATTGGAAGTGGCAGAGCCTGGTGTAACCAATCGCTTTGTTACCTCATATGAGAAAACACGTGAAACGATTCGTTTTTAATAAAAGAAAAAGATTTGATTGTGTGAGAAACAGAATCAAATCTTTTTCTATAGTAATATCATGAGCAAAAGAATTCAAAATGATAAAAACGCATAATAGCGGGTTTAGGAACTCTTGCTACTATGCGTTTTATTATGGAAAGACTTATTGGACTTTCTCTCAAATCGAGTTTTTACTCAAGTTCTTTATTTGATTGGAATTGAAATTCCAATCAATTTTTCTGAGTAGAGTGTCTTGATATTGGCCTCATCAATAGATTCCTTATCAATTTTACGTTTCAAGAAAAATTCTTGAATGGTTTCGATTTCAGGCTCACGAATAGCACGGTGTTTATTTGAGATGAGGATTTCATAGTGAAGCGGAGCTTGGGTAAAAATAACATCTGTATTCCCTGCAGAATAAACCTCAACAAGGGTTGCATCGGTACTTTCTAGCTGACTTTTTACAAGTTGCGAGTGTGAGTTTGTCGTATTGATAAGCTTCATAATATTTCCTCCGATTTTCTAATTCTATTATAGCACTTTTTGAATAAAGTCGCTTGATTTATACTCAATGAAAATCAAAGAGCAAACTAGGAAGCTAGCCGCGGGTTGCTCAAAACACAGTTTTGAGACTGTAGATAAGACTGACGAAGTCAGTGACCATATCTAAGGTAAGGCGACGCTGACGTAGTTTGAAGAGATTTTCGAAGAGTATTAGTCAATCTTATGCTGTTTTTTCCAAGATTGGATGGCCCATTTATGACTACCACGTTTGAGATTTTCAATAGCCTCGTCAATAGGGAACCAAGCAATATGATTAAAGTCTTCTAGTGGTTTTTGAACTTCTTTGAAAGAAGTCGCTTCATAGAGGTAGGCAGGATTGTAGTAGTAGGTGTCACGATGACGAGAGTAGAAATATTCGTCAGCTTGTCCGTAATAAGTACCAATTTCAGCTGTGAAACCAAGCTCTTCAATCAATTCACGCTTTAGGGCTTCCTGATGATTTTCACCTGATTCAATTTCGCCACCCGGTAAGAACCAAGCACCATTAGGAGCTTGAACTAAAACTATTTGTTTTTGTTCAGCGTCTGGAATAACTGCATATACACCGTAACGTGAAACATAGTCTGTATTCGCTTTTTTTTCTCCGAAAGTTGGGTTTGCCATTGCATTTTCCTCATTATCTAGTATCGTTATTATTATCATAATGGACAAAGGGCAAGCTGTCAAGAACTTATAGTTATTTTAGTAAAAAAGAGCAGAAAATTTTCATTTTCTACTCCTTTTCTATAGGATTTATACTTCTTTTTCAGAAGTTTTTACTTCAGCTTTTTTGGCAGATTTGATTTGAATGTTGCCCTTGCTGGTCATAACTGCCTTGAGGTCTTTTTCGCTTGGATTTTCAAGGTAGTAATCAGTGATTGCGTCCTCAATATAGTCTTGAATAGTGCGGCGAAGTGGGCGTGCTCCCATTTTTGGATCATAACCGAGGTCAACCAATTTTTCCTTGACCTTGTCTGTCACATCGAGATGGATATTGTTGCTAGAGAGGCGCTTGTTAACATCTGCTAGCATGAGCTCGACAATCTGAAGGAGATTATCCTTGCTGAGAGATTTGAACTCGATAATGCCATCAAAACGGTTCATAAACTCTGGGCTAAAGAAGTTACCGAGTTCACCGAGAACAGAGTTGGTACGTCCTTCGCGAGCTGCCCCAAAACCAACGCTGGCTTCGGCCTTACCTGTACCTGCATTTGAAGTCATGATGATGATTGTGTCCTTGAAGCTAACGGTACGTCCTTGCCCATCTGTCAAACGACCATCGTCTAAGACCTGAAGGAACATGTGCATAACATCAGGATGGGCTTTTTCCACTTCATCCAGGAGAATAAGAGAGTAGGGATTACGACGGATTTTTTCAGTTAATTGCCCAGCCTCATCGTAGCCAACATAACCTGGAGGGGCGCCGACCAACTTAGCTACGCTGTGTTTTTCCATGTATTCACTCATGTCAAAGCGAATCATGCTGTCAGCAGAACCAAAGAGTTCGATAGCTAGTTGTTTGGAAAGTTCTGTCTTACCGACACCAGTTGGTCCGACAAAGAGGAAGCTTCCAATTGGGCGGTTAGGGGTACCAAGTCCGACACGATTCCGGCGAATAGCCTTGGCAATCTTATCGACTGCATCATCCTGCCCAATAACATGAGACTTGAGATCTTCGGCTAGATGGATGAGTTGAGATTGTTCTTTCTCTTTCAAATCGCCAACAGGGATATTGGTTTTCTGCTCGATAATGTGCTCAATGGTTTTCTCACTGATGATAGGAGTATCTTGGTCTGTGACCTTTTTCTTTTGCATTTCCTTATATTTGGCAATCTGATCGCGGAAATAGGCGGCCTTCTCAAAATCTTCCTCCCGTGTAGCTTGAGATTTGAGATTTTCAGCCTCAATCAAGCGCTGATCAATGACTTTAGGGTCTACAAAATTCAAGGTCAAATTCATCTTGGAACCAGCTTCATCTAGGAGGTCAATGGCCTTGTCAGGTAAGAAGCGATCTTGGATGTAACGATTGGAAAGAGTTGCAGCTGCTTCAATTGCAGCATCGGTATACTGAACATGGTGGTAGTCTTCGTATTTCTTTTGAATTCCTTTGAGGATAATGATTGTTTCGTCCACCGTTGGTTCGTCGACTTTGACAGGCTGCATACGACGCTCTAGGGCAGCATCCTTTTCAATGATACGGTATTCATTGAGAGTAGTAGCGCCGACCAGTTGCAGTTCCCCACGAGCAAGGGCTGGCTTGAGGATATTTCCTGCATCCATATTGCCATCGCCTGCAGAACCAGCACCGACAATTTCATGGATTTCATCGATAAAGAGGATGATGTCCTCACGTTTGCGAATTTCTTCCATGAGTTTTTGCATGCGTTCTTCAAATTGTCCACGAATACCCGTTCCTTGAACTAAGCTAACCACATCCAGACGGATGACTTGTTTACCTTGGAGTTTATGTGGAACATCGCCATCAACGATTTTCTGAGCTAGGCCTTCGACAACGGCCGTTTTTCCGACACCAGGTTCACCGATAAGAACAGGATTATTCTTGGTTCTACGATTGAGAATCTCGATGACACGGATAATCTCATCGTCGCGCCCAATAACGGGATCAATGTCTCCACGACGGGCAATCTCAGTTACGTTGATACCAAATTCTTCCAGCAGCCCTTTTTCTTGGCTAGGTGGCGGAGTTTGAGTGGATCCACGATTTTGGGAACCATAACCGCCGTTTCCACCGTAACCTCCACCTGATTGGGTTGGGGGAATAGGAGGAGTGTTGTTAGAAGGTCTGAAATTGTTTAGATCATTGAAGAAATCATCAAAGGGATCAAAGTCACGATTGTTCAGATCCGTCATACCTTTGAAGAGGCTATTGTTAGGATCTGTTTTGATAATCTTATAGCAGTTTTGACAGAGGTCAATTTGTTTTTGCTTTCCATTAAGATTGGTATAAAGATGAATTGTTGAGTCATTGATTTTACAGTTTTGACAAAGCATACATCTACCTCATTTCTTTCTTTAGCTTGACCTGTTTAAAGGTCAAAAATAGTCAAATTCTATACTCTCATTATAACAGGATTGGGGTGTAAAGCAAGTAAAAAGATTGCAGCTTTGAGAAGTTGTTACAATGAAGATCTTTGTGAATTTGGACTATAAAAAAATCCTATTTGTGAGACAAAAAGGATTTTGGTTAGACATGCAGGGACAATCCCAGCTTGTTTTAGATTAGTAGAGGAGTTCGTAAATCTCCATTGCAATTAAGTCAATGCTGTCAAAAGTATATGTTTCGCGAGCTTCTACATCACGAAGGGTAAAGATTGAGCCGTTTTCTTCGTCGTGGCTGTACGCAACTTCTGCAACAACAACTCCTTCGCGTTCAAAATTACGTTTTAAATTTCCGCCATCGTTTGCCATTGCTTCAAGGCGGTTGATGATTCTAACCAAATGTGATTCCATTTTGATTCTCCTTCATTTCTTATCGTTACTATTTTACCATAAAGGAGGCCAACTTGACTAGAAAAAAACTAAGATTTCTCGCTAATTCTGCTAGTTGCTAACTTTTCAAAGTAACTTCCACTTGACTTGCCGAAGTGGAAATTAGTCTAAAACGGATTTTTATGGTGGAATTAAGTGTGAGATGTTTGAGTTAGAAATGAGGTCCGAAAAGTCTCAGACTTAATTTAAGCATCATTCGTCGTCTGAGACTAACTTCCAGTTTTGGGAGAGAGGTGGAAGTTACTTTGAGAAGTTACGTCACGAAAAAGTTTAAAAAAAGTTTGCAAAAATCTTGCATTCTTTTTTTGACTATGCTATACTTATATACGGTTTGAAAAAACTGCCTAAGACAGTAGGGGAGTTCGACTCATAAGGATCCTACCGAGGACAAAACGTATCATGTAAAAAGAAGCGTATTGTACTTTCGTGTCTAGGTTTGGGCGCGTTTTTCTTTTGAAAAATTTCCCCAAGCAAAATAATTACGGAGGTGAACACACTAATGAGTGAAGCAATTATTGCTAAAAAAGCGGAACTAGTTGACGTAGTAGCTGAAAAAATGAAAGCTGCTGCATCTATCGTCGTTGTTGACGCTCGTGGTTTGACAGTTGAGCAAGATACAGTTCTTCGTCGTGAGCTTCGTGGAAGCGAAGTTGAGTACAAAGTTATTAAAAACTCAATCTTGCGTCGTGCAGCTGAAAAAGCTGGTCTTGAAGATCTTGCATCTGTATTTGTTGGACCATCTGCAGTAGCATTTTCTAACGAAGATGTTATCGCACCAGCGAAAATCTTGAACGACTTTTCTAAAAACGCTGAAGCACTTGAAATCAAAGGTGGTGCAATCGAAGGCGCTGTCGCATCTAAAGAAGAGATTCTTGCTCTAGCAACTCTTCCAAATCGCGAAGGACTTCTTTCTATGCTCCTTTCTGTACTTCAAGCGCCAGTGCGCAACGTTGCTCTTGCAGTCAAAGCGGTTGCAGAAAGCAAAGAAGACGCAGCTTAATCTTAAGCTACGCATCGTAGCCTAGCTACGAAAAATCTATTATAAATTTAAAAACATATTTGGAGGAAATAACAATGGCATTGAACATTGAAAACATTATTGCTGAAATTAAAGAAGCTTCAATCCTTGAATTGAACGACCTTGTAAAAGCTATCGAAGAAGAATTTGGTGTAACTGCAGCTGCTCCTGTAGCTGTTGCTGCAGCTGGTGCTGCTGACGCTGGTGCTGCTAAAGATTCATTCGACGTTGAATTGACATCTGCAGGCGACAAAAAAGTTGGCGTTATCAAAGTTGTACGTGAAATCACAGGTCTTGGTCTTAAAGAAGCTAAAGAACTTGTTGACGGTGCACCAGCACTTGTTAAAGAAGGCGTTGCAACTGCAGAAGCTGAAGAAATCAAAGCTAAATTGGAAGAAGCTGGAGCTTCAGTTACTCTTAAATAAGAGAGCGACTACATTAATAGCTTAAAAACATGATTAAACCGCTATTCTTAGGAGTAGCGGTTTTTCTTTTTGTATAAAAAAGTTGGCGAGTAAGTAATACTCAATGAAAATCAAATAGCAAACTAGGAAGCTAGTCGCAGGTTGCTCAAAACAC